>NZ_JBHVDI010000237.1:0-3727 GCF_042802875.1 Kocuria sp. NPDC057446
GGCCGGGTGCCGGCCGGCCACGGGGTGCTCACGCGCCCGGGGTCACTCGCCGCAGGGCTCGGGCTCCGGCGGGTTCAGCTCGGCGTTGTAGGTGTAGTCGGCGCCCTCGGTGTTGGCCGTGACGGCCTCCTCCCAGGCGCCCTCGTCGATCATCTTGGTGATGGCCTCGTTGACCGCCTCGCACTGGTCGGAGCCGTCGGGCAGGCCCACCCCGTAGCGCTCCTCGGAGAAGGTGTTGCCGACCACCTTGAACTTCCCCTGGTTGGCGTCGGTCGAGGCGAGGCCGGCCAGGATGATGTCGTCGGTGGTCACGGCGTCCACCTGCCCGGACTCGAGGGCGGTGAGGCAGTCGGCGTAGCCGGGCTGCTCGACGAGGTTCGCGCCGGGCTGGTCGTCCTTGACCTTCTGCGCCGAGGTGGAACCGGTCACCGAGCACAGGTTCTTGCCCTCGAGGTCGTCCGGGCCGGTGATCGAGGTGTCGTCGGAGCGCACCAGCAGGTCCTGGCCGGCCACGAAGTAGGGACCGGCGAAGTCCACGGTCTGGTCGCGCTCCTCGGTGATCGAGTAGGTCGCGAAGATCATGTCCACCTGGTCGTTGGACAGCATGTTCTCGCGGTTGGCGGACGGGGACTCGACCCACTCGATCTGGTCCTCGGAGTAGCCGAGCTCGCCCGCGACGTAGGTGGCGACGTCGACGTCGAAGCCGGTGTACTCGTTGCCGTCCCGGAAGCCCAGGCCCGGCTGGTCGAACTTGATGCCGATCCGGACGGACTCGCCCGAGCCGCCGCCCTCGCCGCCCGTGCCGGACCCGCCGTCGTCGCCACCTCCGCACGCGGAGAGGGTCAGGGCCGCGGCCGCGGCCATCGCGGCGAGTCCGAGGGGCTTGGTGCTGCGCATGGTGTGCTCCTTGCTGTGGAGGTGGTGGCGTGGGTCGCAGGGACGGGGGACGGTCAGTGGCCGAGGATCTTGCCGAGGAAGTCCTGGGCGCGCTCGGAGCGGGGGTTCGTGAAGAACTCCTCGGGGGTGTTCTCCTCGACGATCATGCCGTCGGCCATGAACACGACGCGGTCGGCGGCCTTGCGGGCGAAGCCCATCTCGTGGGTGACCACGATCATCGTCATGCCCTGCTTGGCGAGGGACACCATGGTGTCGAGGACCTCGTTGATCATCTCCGGGTCGAGGGCGGAGGTGGGCTCGTCGAAGAGCATCACCTTCGGCTCCATGGCCAGGGCCCGGGCGATCGCCACGCGCTGCTGCTGGCCGCCGGAGAGCTGCGCGGGCAGCTTCTCGGCCTGGTTGTCGACGCCCACGCGGGTCAGCAGCTCCATGGCCAGCGTCCGCGCCTCGGCCGCGGACTTCCCCCGCACCTTCACGGGGCCCAGCGTCACGTTCTGCAGGACGGACTTGTGGGCGAAGAGGTTGAAGGACTGGAAGACCATGCCGACGTCGGCGCGCAGCTTCGCGAGGGCCTTGCCCTCCTCGGGCAGCCGTTTCCCGTCGATGAGGATCTCGCCGTCGTCGATGCTCTCGAGCCGGTTGATGGCCCGGCACAGGGTCGACTTGCCGGAGCCGGAGGGCCCGATCACGACCACCACCTCGCCGCGCCTGACCTCCAGGTTGATGTCCCGGAGCACGTGCAGGTCCCCGAAGTGCTTGTTGACGTGCGACATGCGGACCAGGGCCTCGGCCGTCCCCGCGGCGGGGGAGGCCGGGGCGGCTGCCGGCGGAGTGGCGTGTGACATACCGGAAAGATACCCCGGATCCGTCCGCCGTGACGCCGAACACGTGGCAATCGTGTCAATTGCGTACCCGTCCGTAGAAATGTTGCGGGCACAGGTGGTCGTGCCCGTGCCGCGCCCGTCCGCTCCGCGGCCGCGCCGGCCGGCGCATAGCCTGGGGGCATGACCGAACTCCTCGTGGTGCTGACCGGGCTGGTGATGCTGCTCACGGTGCTGGGCGTCGTGGTCCTGGGCCGCGACCGGCTCGCCGAGCGGGTCGGGCCCGCCCGGGACGGGATCGCCGTGGGGCGCGCCCCGGCTCCGCCGCTCGTGCTGCCGGAGCGCCCGACGGCGCAGGACGTGGAGCGGATCGCCTTCACCGTCCGGCGCCGCGGCTACGACCCGGCAGAGGTGCACGCGGTGCTGGCCCATCTCGCGGACCGGCTGCCGCCGCCGGCGGAGCCGCCGTCCGGGCCGGTGCCGGGGGCGTGAGCGCCCGGCAGGACGCGGCCCGGCGCTGGGCGCGGGCCCCCTGGTGGGCGCAGTCGCTGCTGGTCTGGGCGGTCTCCCGGATCTGGGCGTGGGCCGTGTTCAGCACGGTGGGCCGGCAGCAGGGCCCCGGCCCGTGGGGGGACGGTGCCCTGGGCTACCTCGAGTTCACCGGCACCTGGGACTCGGACTGGTACGAGCGCATCGCCCGGGAGGGCTATCCCTCCTCCCTGCCCCGTGACGGGTCCGGGCAGGTCCAGGAGAACGCCTGGGCCTTCTACCCGGTCTTCCCGCTGGTCGTCCGGGCCGTCTCGGCGGGCACGGGCGCGGGCTGGGACGTGGCCGCCTCGGCGGTGTCCCTGGCCGCGAGCCTGGGTGCCGTTCTGCTCGTCCACCGGCTGTTCCTCCGGTTCGCCCCGCCGGCCACCGCCCTGTGGGGTCTCGCGTTCGTGGCGTTCGGCCCGGTGTCCCCGGTGCTGCAGGTGCCCTACGCCGAGTCGCTGCACCTGGCGCTGCTCGCGGGCGCCCTGCTGCTGGTGGTGCGGGGCGAGCACCTCGCGGCCGCCCCCGTGGTGCTCCTCATGTGCCTGACCCGTCCCGCCGGGGTGCCCTTCGCCGCGGCCCTCGGGATCACCTGGCTCGTGCGCTCCGTGCGCCGGCACCGGGCCGGGGAGCTCCGCCGCGCGGTCGACGCCGCCGACGGGCTGCTCGCGCTCGCGGTCTTCACGTGCGCCGCGGCCATGGCCTGGCCGGCGATCGCGTGGGCCGTCACGGGCGAGCCCCGCGCGTACACCGACACGGAGACGGCGTGGCGGGGCGGCGGAGGGCTGGTGCCGGTCGTGCCGTGGTTCGACGCCGCCGCCGGGCTGTTCGGGCCTGCGCTGGGGCTCGCGGCGCCCGTGCTGCTGGTCGCGGGGGCCGCGGCGCTGCTGCGGGCCCGGGCGGTGCGGGAGCGGCTGGACCTGCTCACGCGCACGTGGCTGGCGTGCTACGCCGTCTACCTGCTGCTCTTCCTCCATCCCCAGACCAGCACCTTCCGGCTGCTGCTGCCGCTGTTCCCGCTCGCCCTGCCGCTGGCCGCGGTCTCGGACTCGCGCGCCTACCGGGTGGCCTGCGTGGTCTCCGGCGCGGTGCTCCAGCTCGTCTGGGTCGGCTGGCTGTGGCACTGGAAGCAGCTGCCCGGGGGCGGGGACTACCCGCCCTGATCCGGGGCCGGCCACGCCGATGCGACCCCGCGGGCGCCAGGGCGGTCCGGGGCCACGGCGGCGGCTCGGATAGGATGGGATCCACACCAGTCGAGAAAGAGGAGTTCCCACATGGCGGCCATGAAGCCGAGAACCGGTGACGGACCGATGGAGGTCACCAAGGAGGGGCGCAGCCTCATCATGCGGGTGCCGCTCGAGGGCGGCGGACGCCTGGTGGTCGAGCTGAAGCCGGCCGAGGCCGCGGAGCTCAAGGAGTGCCTGGCCGGCGTCACCGAGTGAGTTCCGGCGGACGGCGGGGGCCCGGCACCGCGAGGT
>NZ_JBHVDI010000238.1:0-3720 GCF_042802875.1 Kocuria sp. NPDC057446
GACCAGGTCCCCGGCGGCGTCGCGGTGTCCGTCCGTGCGGCGTGCGGTCAGCGCAGCTTCTGCGCGGCGGCGCCGCCGGCCGGCTGGAAGCCGGCGGCCTCCGCGTTGGCCGGCGAGTCGAACCAGATCTCGGCGGTGGTGCCCGCGTACCAGCGCGAACCGGGCACGTGGTACTTCATCGAGTTCTTGTTGCCCTTGACCTCGAAGCCCTCGGGGGCCTCGCCGGACTCGAGCGGCGCGTGCGAGCCGGGGAACTCCGCGTCGGAGTTCTCGGCGGCGACCTCGGCGGCCTGCTCGGAGCCGACCTCGGGGGCCTGCTCGTCGGCGGGGATCTCCTCGGCGGCGACCTCGTCGGCGGTGGTGTCCGCCGGGGTGTCGACCGGAGCCGCGGGGGCCGGGGCGGCCTTCTCGGTGGCACGCTCGGCCTCGGCCACGGTGGCCTTGGTCGCGACGGGCTCCATCACGAGCTCGATGACCGCCATGGGGGCGTTGTCGCCCTTGCGGTTGCCGATCTTCGTGATGCGGGTGTAGCCGCCGTTGCGGTCCTCCATCGCCGAGGCGATGGTCGTGAACAGCTCGTGCACCACGGACTTGTCGGTCAGCTGCGCCAGCACGCGGCGGCGGGCGGCCAGGTCACCGCGCTTGGCGAAGGTGATCAGGCGCTCGGCGTAGGGACGCATCCGCTTCGCCTTCGTCACGGTGGTGGTGATGCGCTTGTGCTCGAACAGCTGCTGGGACAGGTTCGCCAGCATCAGGCGCTCGTGCGCGGGTCCGCCTCCGAGGCGGGGTCCCTTGGTGGGAGTAGGCATGGTTGTTGATCTCCTGGAAGTGTGTCCCGGCCCGGGCGGGCACCCGTCGGGACGTCAGCGGGAAGGACTAGTGGTCGTCGTCGTCGAACGGGTTCTCGTCGTCGATCGCGGCGGCGCGAGCGGCGAGGTCGAAACCGGGGGGCGAGTCCTTGAGGGACAGGCCGAGGTCGACGAGCTTGGCCTTGACCTCGTCGATCGACTTGGCGCCGAAGTTGCGGATGTCCATCAGGTCCGCCTCGGAGCGGCCCACGAGCTCACCCACGGTGTGGATGCCCTCGCGCTTGAGGCAGTTGTAGGACCGCACCGTGAGCTCGAGGTCCTCGATGGGCAGCGCCATGTCGGCGGCCATCGCGGCGTCGGTCGGCGAGGGGCCGATCTCGATGCCCTCGGCGGCCGTGTTGAGCTCCCGGGCGAGACCGAACAGCTCGACCAGGGTGGTGCCGGCGGAGGCCACGGCGTCACGCGGGGTGATGGCCTCCTTGGTCTCCACGTCGAGGACCAGCTTGTCGAAGTCGGTGCGCTGCTCCACACGGGTGGCCTCCACGCGGAAGGTCACCTTCAGGACGGGCGAGTAGATCGAGTCCACCGGGATGCGGCCGATCTCCGCGTCGCCGGCCTTGTTCTGGGCGGCGGAGACGTACCCGCGCCCGCGCTCGATGGTCAGCTCGAGCTCGAGCTGACCCTTCGCGTTGAGGGTCGCGATGTGCAGGTCCGGGTTGTGGATCTCCACACCGGCCGGGGCCGTGATGTCCGCGGCGGTCACGACGCCGGGGCCCTGCTTGCGCAGGTACGCGACGACGGGCTCGTCCTGCTCCGAGGAGACGGCGAGCTTCTTGATGTTCAGGATGACCTCGGAGACGTCCTCCTTGACCCCCTCCACGGTGGAGAACTCGTGGAGCACGCCGTCGAGCCGGATGCTGGTCACGGCCGCACCGGGGATCGAGGAGAGGAGGGTGCGGCGGAGGGAGTTGCCGAGGGTGTAGCCGAAGCCGGGCTCGAGGGGTTCGATCACGAAGCGGGACCGGTTGTCGGCCACGACCTCTTCGGAGAGGGTGGGGCGCTGTGCGATGAGCACTGATGTTTCCTTTCAGCGGGCATCCGCTATATGACGCGCGCAAATGGTGGAAAACAGTTGATGGGTGCGGACCGGTGCCCGGTCCGTTGTCGGCACGCGCGCACCGGGACCCCGCAGGGTCCCGGTGGGCGTGCTCACATCAGACGCGGCGGCGCTTCGGCGGGCGGCAGCCGTTGTGCGCGCTCGGGGTGACGTCCGAGATGGAGCCGACCTCGAGGCCGGTGGCCTGCAGGGAGCGGATGGCGGTCTCGCGTCCGGAGCCGGGGCCCTTGACGAACACGTCGACCTTGCGCATGCCGTGCTCCTGGGCGCGCTTCGCGGCAGCCTCGGCGGCCATCTGGGCCGCGAAGGGGGTGGACTTGCGAGAGCCCTTGAAACCCATCTCGCCGGCGGACGACCAGGACAGGACGGCGCCGGAGGGATCGGTGATGGTGACGATGGTGTTGTTGAACGTCGACTTGATGTGGGCCTGGCCCTGGGTGACGTTCTTCTTGTCCTTGCGACGGGGCTTGCGGGCAGCCGCTGCGCGGGTCTTCGGGGGCATGGAGATCTCCTACAAAGTTCGGGAAGAGTGGTGGTGGGCCGCTCGGGGGACCGTGGGGTCCTGGCGCACGAGCGGCAGCGGGCTACTTCTTCTTGCCGGCGACCGTGCGCTTCGGACCCTTGCGGGTGCGGGCGTTGGTCTTGGTGCGCTGACCGTGCACGGGCAGGCCGCGGCGGTGCCGGATGCCCTGGTAGCTGCCGATCTCGACCTTGCGGCGGATGTCGGCGGCCACCTCGCGGCGGAGGTCACCCTCGACCTTGTAGTTGTCCTCGATGTAGTCGCGCAGCTCCACGAGCTGGGCATCGGTGAGTTCGCGCACGCGCAGGTCGCCCGAGATGCCGGTGGCGTCCAGGGTGGCGAGCGCGCGGGTGCGACCCACGCCGTAGATGTAGGTGAGCGCAATTTCCAGCCGCTTTTCGCGGGGGAGGTCGACGCCTGCGAGACGAGCCATATCGGCGGTTCTCCTTGTGGTGTTCCAGAGGTCTGGAGCATCGCTGTCCGGTCGGGGACGTCATGTCCCCTCCGGTCCCCGGCCTCTGTACCGGGGGCGCCCGCCTGGATCTCTCCGGTCGGGAGCGGTGCCTTTATCGATCCACTTGCGTGGGCAGCTCGGGGCGGTTCAGCCCTGACGCTGTTTGTGGCGCGGGTTCTCGCAGATCACCATGACCCGCCCGTTGCGGCGGATCACCTTGCACTTGTCGCAGATCGGCTTCACGCTCGGTTGGACCTTCATCGCATTCCTTCGCGTCGTTCTCTCGAGTGGTGTGCGGCCCGGACGGCCGCCGGTCCTACTTGTAGCGGTAGACGATACGACCGCGGGTGAGGTCGTACGGGCTCAGCTCCACCACCACGCGGTCCTCGGGGAGGATCCGGATGTAGTGCTGTCGCATCTTCCCGGAGATGTGGGCGAGGACCAGGTGACCGTTGTTCAGCTCAACGCGGAACATCGCGTTGGGCAGAGCCTCGACCACAGTGCCTTCGATCTCGATGACGCCGTCTTTCTTGGCCATATCCTCCGCTAACTTCAGGTGCCCCCCGCCGGGGCGGCGAGCAGGGTTTCGGGTGTACATCGTCGTTAAACGCCGCAGCGGACCCGTACGCGTGCACCATCACCGTTCGTGGTGCACGGTGAGGGTCGGCGTGGTCCGATGTGTGCGGAATCGCTGGAGCACAGACAACCAACAGGACACTCTACGGGATCGGGGGCGCCACCCCCCACGCCGGGGGGGCCCCCCCGGGGCGGGGGCTGTCGGATATAAACAAATACGAGGCCAACAGACACAACGAGATGG
>NZ_JBHVDI010000239.1:0-3634 GCF_042802875.1 Kocuria sp. NPDC057446
GCCCCGGGTCGTCCGACCCGGGGCCCGCCGCCGTTGCCGGCCGGGACGCGCTCAGCTCATCAGCTTGTCCACCAGGGCCTGGGCGAACTCGGGGGTGACGTCGCCGTAGTTGAGCGAGAAGTCCTCGTCCACCTTGGCGGGCAGCAGCCCGGAGCACAGGACGGCGGCACGGGCGTAGAGCCCGGCCAGCTCCGCGCCGATGGGCACGGAGAGCAGCTCCAGCTCGGGGTCGTAGGAGACGATCGGCACCCCCGCCTGCCGGGCGGCGAGGTGCTTGCCGATGCCCGAGGCCACGAAGCGGGCGTGGCCCGACTCGACGTCGGCCGGGGTGCGGAACGCGTACCGGGTCCGGTGGTGGTGGTTGATCCGGTACAGCCCCGGTGCGTTCCGGTCCTCGGTGAGCTCCCACGTGGCGTCCTCGGGCACGAAGCGCTCGGCCACCCCGTTGTACTGCATCTCCGCGCGCCGCAGCTCCTCCTCGACCTCGGACAGCGGGGGCAGGGTCTCCAGCATCGCGGGACCGGCGTCGAACACGACGTCGCACAGCCCCACCGGCAGCGCCTCCTGCAGCGTTCCGAGGTCCACGTCCTGGAGCAGGGTGGTCCCGTGGTCCTCCGGGGACAGCACCACCACGGACGCGTCCTGCGCCGCGGCCGCCTCCGCGACGAGGGCCTCCTTCTCCGGCGTCCAGCCGCCCGTGAGCAGCACCGAGCCGTCCACGAGCTGGGTGAGGGAGGGTCCGCAGACCTGCCAGCGCCGCACGGTCCAGTGCTCGTCGCGGACCACCTCGAGGAAGCCGAGGGCCTGCAGGTGCCCCACGAACCACTCCTCGAAGCGCTCCGAGTCCTCGAGCTGGCGCGCCACGATGGACAGGCTCGAGCGCTTGCCGCCGCCCAGGAACGTGAGGGCGTCCCGGAACGGCGCCCAGGACGTCGGGTACTCCCCCTCGTCCGGGCCGATGAAGCGCAGCGCCTCGACGGAGCCGGTGGAGGTCAGCGCCGAGGGCTTGGTGAGCCGGCCCGGGTAGCGCTTCTGCAGTCCGCACTGGGCGCACTGGCCGAAGATCCACGGGGCCTTCGCCTTGGGCTCCATGGCCGGGAGCACGATGCGGTGCCGGCCGGTGGCCAGGCAGGACCGGCCCTCCGGCTCGGGCAGTGCGTTGGTGCGCTCCAGCAGCAGCTGGCCCTCGGAGGAGTGCCAGCCCGGGGCGCCCGGGACCTCGTGGTCCCCGGCGGCCTCCCGCGGCGGCAGGTTGTCGAAGGCGCCCTGCACGTACCGCTCGGGCAGCTGCGCCACGATGCCGGCCGTGACGGGCCACAGCGGCTCCTCCTCGACGTGCACCATCTCGCCCTCGTAGCCGAGGGAGCGCTGGGTCAGGTGGAAGGTCGAGTCCCGGAGCTTGAACTCGCGGCGCTGCCGGACCGTGCGGCCCGCCTTGAGGACCAGGGTGTAGTCGTTGGGCTTGAGCGTGCGGTCGGCCCGCGCCATCGGCGTGCCGTGCAGCGAGATCTGGAACGGCGGCACGCGCCCCTCCACGAGCTTGGCCTTCTCCAGCTTGAAGGAGTGCGGATTGCGCCACTCGCACTCCACGGTGAGGGGCGCGTCCGTGTCCGAGGTGATCGTCACCTGCGGCGGGCGCAGCGCGGACCAGCGCACCACGTCGCCGGGGATCCGCAGCCCCCCGGAGAGGGTCACGGCGGGGACCAGACGGGGCACCAGGCCGGAGAAGTTGTCGTTGGCGGTGAGCTCCGGGTTGCCCGCGCGCAGCACCTGCACGTCGTCGAACATCACCCAGCCCTCGGCGAGGCCGTGCGTGCCGGCCTCGACGAAGCGGTAGTCCGGCGAGGCGGAGTCGTCGAGGATCCGCTTGATCTGGGCGATCCACTCGGGCTCGTCGCGGACCATGATCCGGCAGGGCCAGGCCGCCGGGATGTGGTCCACGGAGATGAAGGTGTCCGAGAAGCCGTCCTTCGCGAAGATCACCACGGGGCGGGGGTTGCGCTCGAAGCGCACGTCCCCGGCGCTGAGCTGCAGGGTCCCGCCCAGCAGCGAGCCCGGGTCCATCCGGGCGGTGTAGGCGGAGACCCCCAGGAAGGCGTCCCCGATGAAGGACAGGAACACGGTGCGCGGCCCGGCCGTGGTCTCCAGCTCCACCTCGCGGCCCGAGAGGAAGCGCTTGGGCACCACGAAGCCGAGCTCGAACACGGGGTTGCCCACGTAGTCGGTGCTGTCCGTGAGGGACAGCGAGCAGGACTTCACGGCGCTGCGGCCCGGCCCCCGGCCGTTGGCGCGGACCTCGGCGCGGGCCTGCTCCCGGGACTGTTCCCAGACCGCGAGCTCCGCCAGGGCGATCTCGAGCCCGGGCTCGCGGGTGAGGGGGTTCGCCCAGACCTGCTTCATGGCCTTGGACGCCTTGGTCTCGGCCATGTCGAGCCAGAAGTCGAGGTAGACCCCGAGCTCGGCGGCGGACAGGCCCTGGGCGGTGGTCATCCCCAGGTCCTCGAACATGCGGTGCAGCTGGCGCCGCTCGGCCTCGCCGAACATCGTCTGGGACAGCGCGAGCCCGACCGGGCGCTGGTTCACCGCGTACGCCGTGGGCAGCCCGATCTCGCCGTTGCGCAGCTCGAGCCAGTAGCGCAGTGCGTCCCAGTACGCCTCGGTGTCCTTCTTGAAGGAGGACTCGAGGGCCTTGGCGTTCTCCGGGCCGGCCTGCAGGAGCACGGCCAGGGGCAGGAAGAACGTGGAGACGGACTTGTTGCCCGTCCGCGCGGCCAGGGTGGACATGTGCCGCCCGGCGAGGGCGAACAGTGCGAGCAGGGCGACCACGGGCGGCGGCGGGATCTCCGCGATGGAGTCCAGGCTGCGGCGGGTGGCGCGGTACCACTGGCCGTTGAGCCGGTTGAACACGTCGAACACCGAGCGCCGCCCGTCCTCGGTCACCAGCAGCGGGGTCACCGAGTCGGCGAGCGCCCGCAGGGTCGAGGGACCGTCGAGGCCCTGCACCTCGCCGATCGCGGCGAGGGTCTTGTCGTCGAGGTCGAGGTAGATCAGCTCCCCCGCCCGCTCCGGGCCGAAGAAGGCCGCGCAGACGGCGTCGTTCCAGCGGAGGTAGGCGAGCTCCTCGGCACTGTCGGCAATGGCATGGTCTCCGAGGCGGAGCCCAGCAGTGTCGGGCACGAGTCCTCCGTCCGCGGCCGCACGTGGGGCCGCTGTCGTCGTTCGAGGGGTCGCCTCGATTATAGATAGCCCGCGGCAGCGCTCCGCACGCGCGGCGACCGGCGCCCCGGCCCGATACGGTGGGACGATGCACTCCCCTCCCGGTCCCCTCGTGGACTCCCGGCGGCTCGTCGCCGCCGCCGGGCCCGCCGTCTTCCGCCGCGGCCAGGAGTACTTCCGCACCGGTCGGGTGCGCACCGTGCGGTGGACCCCGCGGGGCGAGGGGGCCGGCGACCTCGCCGCCGAGGTCGAGGGCTCCGGGGCCGTGTACTCGGTCACCGTGCACGTCGGCGCCGGCGGCGCGCCGGGCCCCGCCTGGTGCAGCTGTCCCGCCGGCGGGTTCTGCAAGCACGCCGTCGCCGCGGTGCTGCGCCACAACTTCGAGGCCGCGGTCCGCGCCCACCAGCAGGGCGGGACC
>NZ_JBHVDI010000240.1:0-3602 GCF_042802875.1 Kocuria sp. NPDC057446
CGCCACGACCTGGTGGCTGCCTGGTTCAGCGAGGGCGTGTACTTCGCCGCCCCGGCCAGTCCGTGGATGCGGGGGTCCAACGAGAACATGAACGGTTTGCTGCGCCAGTACTTCCCGAAGGGCACGGACCTGAGCGTCTACACCGCCGGGGATCTCGCCAGAGTGGAGCTGTTGCTCAACACCCGTCCGCGGAAGGTGCTCGGTTGGGCAACACCGGCCACCGTGTTCGCCGCGAAGATGTCATGCTGAAACCAGGCCGGTGTTGCGACGAGCTGTTGAATCCGCCCGGCGCCCGAGGGTCAGTATTCAGACGGCATCGACACCCCGCCGGCCGGTGGGCCGACGTCACGTGGGTCCTGCACCGGTCCTTGATCCCCGCCACCCTCGACCGGCCGCAGCCGACACGGTGGCTGGAGGTACGCAGCCCCGATCCGGCTCACCCCGGCTACACCGGCCACCCAGCGTGGGCGAGCCCGTTGGCCATCGGCTACACCGCTGCACTGGCTACGCACGAGGCCGAAACCGTCAACGAGCCCCTGCCGGTTCACGATGTGGAGCAACTCAAGTCGGCCACGGTCGTCGTGCCACGTGAACAGCTCTCGGAGTGGGTGCTCGATGGTCTCGAGGGTCAACCCTCGCCGGCACGCGGCTGACGTCATGCACACACCAGCACACCAAGAGCTCGACCGCACCGCCCGCCCCGTACGCAGTAATTTATGGGTGCAAATTGATGTGTCCGGTTGTGAACTGCCACATACCCAAACTCTTGCTGGACGGGGCTGAAGCGAGCATTCTTGCTGACCAGGGAGGACATGGAGTTCACATCAAACCATCTTCCAGCTTCTGCCGCGTCGACCGGCCGCATCTGGTTCCGGGGGGATCCAGGTCGCGACCCAATAAGAGTCCACGCAGAAGCAGCACGGGGGTGGGCTGGCCGGGGGGCCAGCTCACCCCCGTCACCTTTCCCGGCCATCGCGGCGACACCTCAGCCGACCCCGACGAGACGTCTCGCATCCCTGGGGGTGTGAGGCGAGAAAGCATGGTTGCAATGGATCGTCCGTGCTCGCTGACAACTATGGGTTGCGGAAGATCGTCTCGCTGTCTCGCTGCTTGCGCGGGATGTCGATCCGACTGGTGCGACCCGACGCGTCGAGCGGGGATCGGTACAGCAGGCGCGGATCATCCTGCTGGTCCCAGTCGACGTGCTCGCTCAGGATGCCGTGAGGACCGTGGATGCTGCCCGGTCGTGCGGGCCTCGTCGAGCGCCGAGCAGGCTCATCGCCAGATACACCACGATGGCGGTCAGCACCACGTTCAGGCCGGCGAAAATTCACCAGGGCACGTCTGCGTCATAGCCACGGCGTTAGAAAACCGCCTGCATCTGCCACACGAAGGTGTGCGCCACCTCCCACGGCAAAAGCTTGACCACCGTGCGGATAGCGACTTGCCCGCGGGAGGGGCGGTGGCCGTCGATCCGCCTCACCATGAGACCGAGCCGCTGTTTGCCCGACGACGCCTGCGCCGAACTGGACTCGCCGAAGTAGAGGTACAGACCGGCGGGAAGCGTGAGGAGCAGGAAGAACACCGCCTGGGCGTCCACCGGGCCCAGCACACCGAGCACATCGGGGTCACCACCGGAGAGCGCGTTGGGCACGAGCGACCCCACCGCGAGCAGAGCCATCCACCCGAGGATGACGAGATTGTCCAGCAGCAGAGCCGCCACCCGTTGTTTCGCGGAGACACGAGGAACGAGTGCGAGCGGCATGCGTTCAGATCAGCGGGTGCATCAGAGTGGGGCCGGACCCGCACGCTCCGCCAGGACCTGGCCGGGCTGTCCAGCAACGGCGAAGCGATCGTCCTGTTAGATGCCGAACACATCTCCATCGTGTCCACGCGTGAGCACGCCATCGCCGTCACCCCCGCCGTCCTCGAGGATTCGGCTGCAGCCACCCCTGCAGCCACCGAGTGAGACCGGTTGTCAGGGCGGGGCCCTTCGTCACATCGGCACTGGTGCACCGGCTCCGCCGTCTTCCCTTGTCCCGCTCCATTGGCCGCAGTATGTTCGAGCGAACAACCCACGACTCCACGCGTCAGAGGGTCGGCCGGTGGCCGGGCGGCATCCGCGACGAGTTCACCCGACGTACCGGACACGGAGACGGTCATGCCGCCATCGGAACGACATTTCTCACGGGTCGGAACCATCGCAGCCGTCGCCGGCGTGATCGTCTATACCGCGTCCGCCGGGCTGCACCCGTGGACCCCTCCGCACGAGACGGCGGCGGCCTTCGCCGACTACGCGGTCGAGCCCCTGTGGGCGCTCTACCACCTGGGGGAACTTCTCGGGATCCTGCTGATGGGCGTCACGGTCCTGGCGTTGGCCTGGCGATTGCGACGAGGCGCCGCCGTCGTCTGGGCCACCCTGGGAGCTGCCGCCATGGTGGTGTACGCCGGCCTCTACGCGGTGTTCGTAGCCGTGGACGGTGTGGCCCTGGGCATCATGGTCGACCGCTGGGCGGGCGCCGGCCCCGGGCAACAAGACCTCCTCTACGAGACCGCCTTCGCCGTTCGACAGATCGAGGGAGGCCTTTTCAGCCTCCAGTGGCTGATGTTCGGCATCGTGGCCGGACTGTTCGCGGTCGCCTTCTTCATCAAGGCGCGATCTACCGCCCGTGGCCGGTGGTCGAACATCCTGGGATGGATCATTGCCATCACCTGCCTCGGAGCGCTGTCCTTCGGCGTCGTCCAGTCGAACACCGGATACTCCGACCTGTCCATGGCCTTCCAGACCGGGATCTACATCGGTGGCGTGTGGGTCCTGGTGGTGGCCTGGTTCCTCCATCGCGAACCCGAGCACGTCGACCGCGCCGAGAAGCCTTCGACGAGGGTATGACCACGACGATTCAGACGACGTCGGCACCGCTGATCAGCACGACGCACGGACATCGGATCGGCTCTGCGTCCGCGGCTCTCACCCCGGCACGGTCCCGCCTTCCGCCAGGCTCTTGGTCACCTCTATGAGATCCCCGGGGAGCCCGCCGAGAGGTGCTGGCGCAGCAGTTCTGCTGTCATCTCAGGACGCGCCCGCAGGACGAACATCATCGGGTATGAATCAGTCCGTCAGGGCAGGGTCAGACTCCTCGGACTCTGCAGCGGTGACCGCTCCGGCGGTCACCGTCTCGGCGGGTCGGGGTGGGAGGTGGCGGTACAGAGTGGTGCGGGTGATCCCGGTGTTGGCCACGATCTCCGCGACGGTGTGTCCGCTCTCGCGCCGATGGGCGGCGTGGGCCAGCTTTGCCAGCTGCCGGAGACACCAGGCTGTGCGAGGGGTTCGACAAGAGGATGCCTCCACCGGCCAAGGCGCTCACGGCAGGCCTCGACCGACTCAGCAGGGTCCCGCGCCCAGACGGTGTCCGGGGTCGGTGGAGGGAGTGACAGCGACGAAAGGGGGCGCTTCCGGCGGGAAGCGCCCCCTCGGGGTGTCCTCGTGGTGGACCGGCCGTGGCGTGTTGGCCTGGTGTCGTGTCAGGGGCGGTGCGGGCCGGGCTTGCGGATCAGCGCTGTCAGTGCGATACCGGCCAGAGCCAGTCCGACGATGGCCAGCA
>NZ_JBHVDI010000241.1:0-3597 GCF_042802875.1 Kocuria sp. NPDC057446
CGCCACGGTCGTCGCGGGAGTTCCCGCGCCGACCGTTGCGCGTGCAGGACCCGTGGGCGCCTCGGCCCCGCAGAGACGTGAAGGAGTTCCGTTGCCAGACAACAACGCCCGCAATCCCCTGCGGGACCCGAGGGACAGGCGGCTCGTCCGGGTCGCCGCCCCGTCGGCGCTCGTGCTCTTCGGCGTGACGGGAGACCTCGCGAAGAAGAAGCTGCTGCCGGCGATGTACGACCTCGTCAACCGGGGGCTGCTGCCGCCGTCCTTCGCGCTCGTCGGCTTCGGCCGCCGCGACTGGTCGCACGAGCAGTTCCGGGAGGTGGTGCGCGAGTCCGTCGAGGCCCACGCCCGCACCCCGTTCCAGGAGGACGTGTGGCGCCAGTTCGCCTCCGGCGTCCGCTTCGTGCGCGGCGAGTTCGACGAGGACCAGGCCTACGAGGCCCTCAAGTCCACGCTCAAGGAGCTCGACGTGCACTCCGGGACGCGCGGCAACCACGCGTTCTACCTCTCCATCCCGCCGAAGGCGTTCGAGACGGTCTGCCAGCAGCTCGCCGACCACGGCCTGGCGCAGCACGAGAACGCCTCCGGGTGGCGCCGCGTGGTCATCGAGAAGCCCTTCGGCCACGACCTCGACTCCGCCGCGGAGCTCAACGCCATCGTCGAGCGGGTGTTCCCGGCGGACTCGGTGTTCCGGATCGACCACTACCTGGGCAAGGAGACGGTGCAGAACATCCTGGCGCTGCGCTTCGCGAACCAGATGTTCGAGCCCCTGTGGAACGCACAGTTCGTGGACCACGTGCAGATCACCATGGCCGAGGACATCGGCATCGGTTCCCGGGCCGGCTACTACGACGGCGTGGGCGCGGCCCGCGACGTCATCCAGAACCACCTGCTGCAGCTGCTGGCCCTCACCGCCATGGAGGAGCCGCTGTCCTTCGAGGCCCACCACATGCGCGCGGAGAAGGCCAAGGTGCTGGCCTCCGTCGTCGTCCCCGAGGACCGGGCGGCGCACTCGGCGCTCGGCCAGTACGGGTCCGGGCTCCAGGGCGGTGAGCGCGTGCGGGCCTTCCTCGAGGAGCAGGACATCCCCGCCGACTCCCGCACCGAGACCTACGCGGCCCTGCGCCTGGACATCAACAACCGCCGGTGGGCGGGCGTGCCCTTCTACCTGCGGGCGGGCAAGCGCCTGGGCCGGCGGGTCACCGAGATCGCCGTGCAGTTCAAGAACTCGCCCAACCTGCTGTTCGGGGACAACGGCCACGAGGACCTCGGCCAGAACGTCATCGTGATCCGGATCCAGCCCGACGAGGGCGTGACCATCCGGCTGGGCTCCAAGGTGCCCGGCACGCAGTCGGAGATCCGGGACGTGACGATGGACTTCGGCTACGGCCACTCGTTCACGGAGTCCAGCCCGGAGGCCTACGAACGCCTGATCCTCGACGTGCTGCTCGGGGAGCCACCCCTGTTCCCGAACCACGAGGAGGTCGAGCTGTCCTGGCGGATCCTCGACCCCTTCGAGGAGTGCTGGGCGGAGCAGGAGATCATGCCGGAGCCCTACGCGCCCGGGTCCTGGGGACCCGCCGCCGCCGACGAGCTGCTGGCCCGCGACGGACGAGTCTGGAGGCGACCGTGATCGTTTCGATGGAGAACACCACCACCTCGGCCATCGACAAGAAGCTGAACCTGCTGCGGGACCAGCACGGCGTCGTGACGCTCGGCCGGGTCCTCACGCTCGTGATCCTGGCGCAGGCCGGGCACTCCGAGGCCGCCCTCGAGGCGGCGAACTTCGCGAGCCACGAGCACCCGTGCCGGATCCTCGTGCACGTGGCGCACTCGCAGGCCGAGAGCACCCGGCTGGACGCGCAGCTGCGCATGGGCGGTGACGCGGGCGCCTCGGAGGTCATCGTGCTGCACGGCTACGGCGAGCTCGCCGAGCCCACGGAGACCCTGTTCTCCGCGCTGCTGCTGCCGGACGCCCCGATCGTCGCCTGGTGGGCGCACACCGTGCCGCCGCCCTCGCCCCACACCTCGTCGATCGCCGGGATCGCCCACCGGCGGATCACGGACTCCGCGCGCAGCGACGACGCCTTCGAGGCCCTCGCCGAGCTCAGCGGCCGGTACCTGCCCGGCGACACGGACCTGGCCTGGACACGGGTCACCAACTGGCGGATCCAGCTGGCCGCGGTCCTGGACCAGGCGGAGCCCGCGCCCGTGCGCGAGGTCGTCGTCGAGGGGTGCGGCCGCTCCCCCAGCGTGGTGCTGCTCGGCACGTGGCTGGGCACCCGGCTCGACGCCGACGTGACGCTGGTCAACAACCCCGGGCCCCGCCGGCTGGACCGGGTGACCCTCGTCCGGGACGACGGCGAGATCGTGCTGGAGCGCCCGGGACGGTCCGTGGCGATGCTGCGGCAGCCGGGCCAGCCCGACCAGCAGATCGCCATGCCCGTGCGGGACCTCAACGCCTGCATCGCCGAGGAGCTCCGGCGCCTGGACCCCGACGAGGTCTACGGCGAGGTGGTCACCACCGGTCTGCGGGACGTCCGGATCGCCCAGATCGTGGACACGACCGGTGAGCTCACCCCCGGCGCCGCCCGGTTCCTGGCCGAGCACGGCGGCAGCCTCCCGGATCCGCAGGACCCGGCGCGGACGGTGCCCGCCGCCGCGGACCCGGTCCCCGCCGGGCCGGAGACCGCGGAGGCCGCGGCCGCCGCGCCGACCGTGCCCACCCCCGGGGAGGAGCGCGCATGAGCGCCGAGCTGGAGACCGTCGCCCACCCGGACAAGGCGTCCCTCGCCGCGCGGACCGCGGAGCGGATCCTCGACGTGGTCGTGGCGGCGCAGGAGGAGCGCGGGGAGGCGAGCCTCGTCCTCACGGGCGGGAGCATGGGCACCGCGGTGCTCGCCGCCGTCGCCGCCTCCGCCCGCCGGGACCAGGTCGACTGGTCGCGGGTGGACGTGTGGTGGTCGGACGAGCGCTTCGTGGCCGAGGACAGCCCCGAGCGCAACAGCGTCCAGGCCGCCGAGGCCGTGGGCGACGCCCTCGCGCTGAACCCGGACCGGGTGCACCGCATGGGCAGCGCGGACGAGTTCGGCACCGCCGAGGACGCCGCCTTCGACTACCGGCGCGAGCTCGCGGCGGCGGCCGACGCGGAGCACCGGAGGCAGTCCTTCCCCCGCTTCGACCTCGCGCTGCTGGGCCTGGGCCCGGACGGCCACGTGGCCTCCCTGTTCCCGGGGCGCCCGCACGTGCACGAGCAGGACGCCACCGTGCTGGGGGTGCAGGACTCCCCCAAACCCCCGCCGGTGCGGGTGACCATGACGCTGCCGATGATCAACAGCGCGGAGCGCATCTGGTTCCTCGTGGCCGGGGCGGACAAGGCGGAGGCCGTCGCGGCCGTTCGCGGCGGCGCCCCGCTCGAGCGCACGCCCGGCGCCGGGGTGCGCGGGACCGAGGAGACGCTGCTGCTCGCCACGGAGGACGCCCTGGGCGGCTGACGGTCCGGCCGGCCCCCGGAGGGGCGCGGACCCCGGTCCGCACTCCTCCGGGGGCGGCACGGACGACCCCGGGTTCCCCGGCCGGCCGCGGGACGTCGCGGCGGGC
>NZ_JBHVDI010000242.1:0-3545 GCF_042802875.1 Kocuria sp. NPDC057446
CCCCCGAGGGGGCGGGCCCTTCGTGCACGGGCGAACGGATCAGGGCAGGACGCCCGCGGAGGCGGCGGCTTCCTTGAGCACGCCCGCGGCGATCTCGAGACCCTCGATCCGGCCCAGGGAGACGTCCTCGTGCTCGATGTTGACGGCCATGTCCGGGTCGACCTCGTGCAGCGCGGTGAGGAACTCGGCCCAGTAGGCGGTGTCGTGGCCGCGGCCCAGGGCCACGAAGTCCCACGCGGAGTCCTTCGGCCACTCGTTGGCCCACTCGTCGCCGCCGAGGTTGGTGCGCTCCTCCCCGGGCGCGAGGCGGCGGAAGCTGTTGTCCAGCACGCCGTGGAGCGCGGCGTTCTCCTCGTTGATCCGCACGTCCTTCGCGGCCGCGTGGAAGATCAGCGGACCGAGCTCGCGGACCACGGCGACCGGATCCATCTGCTGCCAGAACAGGTGCGAGGCGTCGAGCTCCACCCCCACGTGGGTGGCCCCGGTCAGCTCGACGAGCCTGCGGACGTCGGCGGTGTTGAACACGACGTTCTGCGGGTGCAGCTCGAGCGCCACCTTCACGCCGTGATCGGCGGCCAGGCGGTCGGTCTCCCGCCAGAAGTCGGCCACGATCCCCCACTGGTAGTCGAGCACGTCCAGGGAGGCCGAGTTCCAGGCGTTGACGACCCAGTTGGGCACCGTGGCCCCGGGCTCCCCGCCGGGCAGCCCGGACATGGTCACCACCCGGTCCTGGCCCAGCCGCTCGGCCAGCCGGATGGAGCGGCGGATGTCCTCGGCGTGCTTCTCGCCGATCTCCGGCTTGGGGTGCAGCGGGTTGCCGTTGCAGTTGAGGCCGGCGATCGAGACGCCGGTGCCCTCGAAGAGCCCCAGGTAGTCGTCGCGGGCGGCGTCGCTCTCCAGGATCTGGTCCATGTCCGGGACGTGGACGGCCGGGAGGAATCCGCCGGTGTTGATCTCGATGCCGGTCAGGCCGAGGTCGGTGATGACCTTCAGCGCGTCGCGGAGAGGGCGGTCGTGCAGGATCGCGTTGTAGACACCGAGCTTCACAGGACGACCTTCTTTCCGTGGTGGGTGGCCGACTCCACAGCGGCCGCCAGGATCTCCATGTTGTGCACGCCGTCCGCGAAGGAGGCGTTGCGCGGCAGCGAGACGGACTCGTCGAGACCGGCGACCTCCTCGAGGAATGCCCGGGCCTGGTAGCCGAAGGCGTCGTTCTGGCCGAACCCGACGCCGGGGGCGTCCATGGCCAGTCCGCCGCCGAGGTAGGGGTGACCGGGACCGAGGGTGACCGTGCGGTAGCCGTTGGTGGCCTCGGGTCCGTCGGTGAGGAACAGCTCGATCTCGGCCGGGCGCAGCTGGGTGAACCGCGCCGCGCCCTTCTCGCAGAACACCTCGAAGGTCAGCGTGTTCGGGTGCCCGGCCGCCACCCGGGAGACCTCCATGCTGCCGGCGCCGGAGGCGAACTCGGCCGAGTAGGCCGCGTAGTCGTCGTTCTCCACCGGCTCGTGGACGTCGCTCACCTCCACGATGTCGTGCCCGACCACCGCACCCAGGGGCAGGGGGCGTTCGGTGATCGTGGTGGCCAGGCGCCCCCCGGACACGGAGACGATGTCCCCGCAGAGGAACTCCGCGACGTAGGCCAGGTGGCTGCCGACGTCGGCCAGCGCCCCGGAACCGGGGCCGCCCTGGTAGCGCCAGCTCATGGGCGCCTTCGGGTTGACCCCGTAGTCGGTCCAGTAGCGGCCGCTGAAGTGCAGGACCTTGCCCAGGGTGCCGCCCTGGATCAGGTCGCGGATCGCGGCGATGCCGGGGGTGCGCCGGAAGGTGAAGCCGATCCGCGCGATGGACTCCGCAGCCTCGGCGGCTCGGGCCATGGCGCGGGCGTCCTCGAGGGTGTCGCTGAGGGGCTTCTCGCACAGCACGTGCTTGCCGGCCTCCAGCAGACCCTCGACGACCCGGCGGTGGAAACGGTTGGCGATCACCACGCTGACCACGTCGATCTCGGGGTCCTCCGCGATCGCCTCCCACGAGCCGACCGCCTTCTGGTAGCCGTAGCGGCGGGCGACGTGAGCACCCAGGGTCTCGTTGACGTCGCCGACGGCCACGTAGCGCAGCGGGGGCAGGACGGGGTCGTAGAGCGTGGGGGCCACACGGTAGGCGGCTGTGTGTGCCTGGCCGGCCATGCCGGCGCCGATGACGGCGATGCCGATGCTGTCGGTCATGTTTCTCTCCTGGATCGGTGACGTATTGGTGACGGACGGGTGAGGGTCTGAGGAGGGTCAGGGGGCGGCGCGAGGACGCACGGGGAACGGGGCGGCCACGCGGACGCTGCGGCCGTCGCGCCGTCACCTGTGGCGCCGAGCGCGATTGGAGCGCTCCAATCAGCGTAGAAGGCGCCACGAACCGGGTCAAGAGGTTTGTCAGGACAAGTTCGGGGGAGCGATCGGGGACAATGCTGGGGTGACCACGCGACCGCCCACCATCTACGACGTCGCCCGGGCCGCGGGCGTCTCCAAGTCCCTGGTGTCCCTCGTCCTGCGCGGCTCCCCCAGCGTCTCCGAGGCCCGGCGGTCCGCCGTGCTGCGCGCGGTGGAGGAGCTGGGCTACCGCCCCAGCCAGGCCGCCGCCGCGCTGGCCGGAGCCACGACCCGCACGATCGGGGTGGTCATCGACGACTGGCGGAACCTGTGGTTCGTGGAGCTGCTGCGCGGCCTGCAGGAGGGGCTGGCGCCGCACGGGCTGCGGATCGCGGTGGCGGACCACACGCTCAACGCCCACGTGGAGGCGCACCCGCTGGACGGCTTCCTCTCGATGCGCGTCGACGGGCTCGTGATCGCCACCGAGCCGACCGCGGCCATGCGGGTGCCCGAGGGTCTGCCCGTCGTCGTGGCCGGTCACCGGGAGGGGCGCGTCCCGGACGCCGACGTGGTCGCGAACGACGACCGGCGGGGAGCGCGCCTGGCCACGGAGCACCTGACGGGTCTCGGGCACCGCCGGATCGGCCACCTCACGGGCGGCGGCGGCGCCGCCCGGCTGCGGGCGGCGGGCTTCGCCGAGGCGATGGCCGCGGCCGGTCTCGACGCACGGACCGTCCCGGGCCACGGCGCCACCACGGAGGAGGACGGCTACGCCGCCGCGGTGCGCCTGCTCGACGGCGCCCCGGAGACCACGGCCGTCCTCGCCGCCAACGACACCATGGCCATGGGCGCCCTCGCGGCGGCCGGCGAGCGCGGGCTGCGCGTGCCGCAGGACCTCTCGGTGGTCGGCTACGACGACTCCCCCATCGCCTCCACCCACCTCCTGCGGCTGACCACCGTCGACAGCCGCAACGCGGAGATCGGGGCCGTCGCCGCCGAGCGGCTCGTGGCCCGGATCGGCGGGAGCCCGGGGACGGGTGCGCCGGTCCTGCTCGAGCCCGAGCTGGTCGTGCGCGGCTCCACGGGAGCACCGCGCGCGCCCGATTCCGGTGATGCGCACGGGGACAGCCAGCCTCTCACTTGTTCGATATCTCGACAGCTGTTCGAAATGCTGGCGTGAACGTAATG
>NZ_JBHVDI010000243.1:0-3531 GCF_042802875.1 Kocuria sp. NPDC057446
CCGTGGTGCTGAACCACGGGCCCGCCGCCGTGTCGTATCCCGCCGGGACTGCACCCGCCGGACCGTGCTCCCGGACTGCACCTCCGCACTGCACCTCCGCACTCCACGTCCGCACCTCGCGTCCCGGCGGTCCTTCCCTAGACTGGGGAGCGGTGTTCCGGACCGGAACCGTCACGTCGTCCCAAGAAGTCGTCCGAAGAAGGGGTCCCACCCATGCACGAGGTCAGAGCCGTCGTCGTCACGGCGAAGAACGCACCAGCCACCCTCGAGACGATCCACGTCCCGGACCCCGGGCCCGGGGAGGCACTCGTGGACGTCCTCACCTGCGGGGTCTGCCAGACCGACCTGCACTACAAGGAGGGGGCTGTGGGCGACGACTACCCCTACCTGCTCGGCCACGAGGCCTCGGGCGTGGTCTCGGCCGTCGGCGAGGGCGTCACCGAGGTCGCCGTCGGCGACAAGGTCATCCTGAACTGGCGCGCGGTCTGTGGGGAGTGCCGGGCCTGCCGCAAGGGCGAGCCGTGGTACTGCTTCGCCACCCACAACGCCACCCGGAAGATGACGCTCGCCGACGGCACGGAGCTCTCCCCCGCCCTGGGCATCGGCGCCTTCGCCGAGAAGACCCTGGTGGCCGCCGGTCAGTGCACCAAGATCGAGGGCGAGCTCGAGGACCACCAGTACGCCGCCGTGGGCCTGCTCGGCTGCGGGGTGATGGCCGGCATCGGCGCCGTCCTCAACACCGGTGCCGTCAAGCGCGGGGAGTCCGTGGCCGTGATCGGCTGCGGCGGCGTCGGCACCGCGGCGGTCGCCGGGGCGGCCCTGGCCGGTGCCACCACGATCGTCGCCGTGGACCTCGACGACGAGAAGCTGGCCACCGCGCAGACGTTCGGCGCCACCCACACCGTGAACTCCCGGGAGCAGGACCCGGTGGAGGCGATCCGCGAGCTCACGGGCGGCTTCGGCGCCGACCTGGTGATCGACGCCGTGGGCATCGCCCCGACCTTCAAGCAGGCCTTCGAGGCCCGCGACCTCGCGGGGCGGCTGGTCCTGGTGGGCGTGCCCGCCCCGGGCACCACGTGGGAGATCCCGCTGGACGAGGTCTTCGGCCGCGGCGGATCCATCAAGTCCGCCTGGTACGGCGACACCCTGCCGAACCGGGACTTCCCGATGCTGGTGGACCAGTACCGGCTGGGCCGGCTGGACCTCGACGGCTTCGTCACCGAGCGGATCGGCATCGAGGACGTCGAGCCCGCCTTCGAGCGGATGACCGCCGGCAAGGTGCTGCGCTCCGTCGTGGAGCTCGGCCGATGAGCCCCGTCGACCGCCACGACGGCGAGGCCCTGCCCGACCGGGAGCGCGACCGTCCCGCCGACCCGGGCGCCGTGCCCGTGGGCCGGGCCGAGGGCGCCGGCCGGGCCCGCATCGACCGGCTGGTCACCTCGGGGACGTTCTCCCTCGACGGCGGGACCTGGGACGTCGAGAACAACGTGTGGATCGTGGGCGACGACGACGAGTGCCTCGTGATCGACCCGGCCCACGACCCCGCCGCGGTGGTGGAGGCCGTCGCCGGGCGCACGGTGACCGCCATCCTGCTGACCCACGGCCACGACGACCACATCCGCTCCGTCAAGGAGGTGGCCGGACAGGTGCGCGGGACCATCCACCTGCACCCGGAGGACACCGTGCTCTGGGAGCAGGTCTACCCGAGGACGCCCTTCGACGCGCCGATCGCGGACGGCGAGCAGTTCACCGTGGCCGGGACGACCCTCACGGCGCTGCACACCCCGGGCCACTCGCCCGGCTCCGTGTGCTTCTGGGCCCCGGACCTGGGCGAGGGCGGGGTGCTGTTCTCCGGGGACACCCTCTTCCAGGGCGGCCCCGGCGCCACCGGCCGGTCCTACAGCGACTTCGACACGATCGTGGGCTCCATCCGGGACCGGCTGCTCACCCTGCCCGGCTCCACGGAGGTGCTCACCGGACACGGCGACACCACCACGATCGGCGCCGAGGCCCCGCACCTGCAGGAGTGGATCGACCGCGGCCACTGAGCCTCTCGGCCGGACGTCGGAGCCCCGCCGGGTCCTTGCCCGGCGGGGCTCAGACGTCCCCGACGTCGATGCGCCGCCAGCGGTGCACGAAGGCCAGGGCCGTGGCCAGCAGTGCGGCCGCGGAGAGCACGGGCACGAGAGCCGCGCTCCGGTAGCCCCAGGACTCCCCCCACCAGCCGGACAGGGCGAGCCCCCCGGTCAGACCCACGCTCATCACAGCGGTCATCACCGTGGTCAGGGCGGTGACCCGGGTGCTGGGGGCCACGAGCCGCGCGATCTCGTAGACGGCCACGAGGCACGGTCCCGTCGTCAGTCCGGCCAGCGCCAGCACCACGATCATCCCCGCGGAGTCGTCCGGGATGGTCAGGAGCATCGCGGCGAGCACGGCGCCGGAGGCCGCCGCCACCCAGCGGTTCCACAGCCGGAGCTCCTCGGTGCGGGCGGACGCGGCCACCGCCCCGAGGGCGGACGTGAACCCGGAGACGGCGTAGAGCCAGCTCACCGAGATCACCGCGTCCACGGCTGTCGCGAAGACCACCACCGTGCCGAGGGTGGAACCCACGAGGGCGCCCAGCGCCCCCATCCCGAGCACGGGGAGCAGGCGGAGCTGCCGCGTCCGGCGGCGGCGCCGGCGGGCCGCCCGGTTCGGTGCGGCCTCGGCGGGCGGCAGGAAGTGGATGTACCCCCGGGGCAGACGGGCGGAGCAGTGCAGCAGGAACACGGTGGTGCCCACGAGGGTGAGGGTGGCCGCGAGCACCAGCACGGCCACCGGCCCGAGGGTCACGGCCACCAGGCCGGTCACCGCAGCCGCCAGGACGGTGCCGAGCGCGTCCATGACGCTCTCGTGGCGCAGCGCGGTGTCGAAGAGGTCCTCTCGGGAGTCCCGCCCCAGCAGCGACCACCAGCGCAGCCGGCACGCCACGCCCATCTGTGGCAGCACCAGCCCGGCGAGCAGGCACGGCAGCACCAGCTGGGCGGGATCGGCCCCGGTGTCGGCGGCGAGGTCCGGGAGCCGGCGCACGAGCCACCACACGACCACCGGGTTGACCAGGGTCAGCAGCACCAGGCCGACCTGGCGCCGGCGCCACGATGCGGCCGCCCCCATGGCGAGCCCGCACACGGCGGACCCGAACGTCACGGCGGCGGCGCAGAAGGCGCCCAGGGCGGGTGAACCGGAGATCAGCGCCACCGTGGTCAGGACACCGAGCGGGACCATGGTCTGGGGCAGCCGCACGAGCAGGGTCAGCACGGGGTAGAGGGCTCCGCTGACGGCGGCGAGCTCCCGGGAGTCGGCCAGGGGCGAGCGCGCGGCCGTGCTGAAGCCCCCGAGGGGCTCCGCGGCGCGCGGACTGCTCACGGGCACCTCCGTCTCCGCCCGGCGGCCGGCGCCGGGCTCGGACCAGCCTAGCCCCGCGGCCCGGACGATGACGGAAAGCGTCGTCCCCCGCGGCGGCCGGCGGATCGCGCGGCCCTGCCGGCTCCC
>NZ_JBHVDI010000244.1:0-3446 GCF_042802875.1 Kocuria sp. NPDC057446
GCACCGGGGGGTGCCGGCGGAAGGACCCGGACCACACCGCACCATCAGCAACGGGCGACCGTGGGGACGGCCGCCCGGCTTCCGGACAGGAAGCACCACAGGGGGGAGAGACCATGCAGGAGAACACGGGCCGGACCACCGGCCAGGGGACGGGCAGCGGGGTGCTGCGCATCGGGATGATCGGGACCAGGGGGGTCCCGGCCGCCTACGGGGGGTTCGAGACCGCGATCGAGGAGATCGGCTCGCGCCTGGCCGGTCGCGGGCACGACGTGGTGGTGCACTGCCGGCGCGGCAACGCCGCGAAGCTCAGCGGCGACCCGACCACCCCGGACCCCAGCACGCACCGGGGCATGCGCCTGGTGCACCTGCCGGCCGTGCACGGCAAGGCCGTCGAGACGCTCAGCCACACGACGATGTCCGGTCTGCGCCACCTGGCGCGGCGGGACACGGACGTGAACTTCGTCTTCAACCCGGCCAACGCGCCGCTGCTGCCCCTCCTGCGCGGCGGCGGCACCCCGGTGGTCGTCCACGTGGACGGCCTCGACTGGAAGCGCGGCAAGTGGGGACCGGTGGGACGGGCCTACTACCGCCGCGCCGAGGCGCTGTCCGTCCGCTGGGCGGACGCGCTGATCGCCGACGCGATCGGGATCCAGGACTACTACCGGCACGAGTTCGACGTCGGCACCACGATGCTGTCCTACGGTGCCCCCGTCCTCGGGGACATCGGCTCCGACGCGCTGGCCGGTCTCGGCCTGGCACCGCACGGCTACCACCTGGTGGTCGCCCGGCTGGAGCCGGAGAACCACGTGGAGATGATCGTGGAGGGCTACCACCGCAGCTCGGCGACCCTTCCCCTCGTGGTCGTGGGCACCGCGCCGTACGCCGCCGACTACATCGACCGGATCGAGCGCACGGCCGCGGCCGACCCCCGGATCCGCCTGCTCGGCGGCGTCTGGGACCAGGACGTGCTGAACCAGCTCTACGGCAACGCCCTCACCTACCTGCACGGGCACTCCGTGGGCGGGACGAACCCGTCCCTGCTCCGCGCCATGGGTGCGGCCGCCTCGACGCTGGCCTACGACGTGGTCTTCAACCGCGAGGTCCTCGGGGCGGACGCCCGGTACTTCGGCGACGCCGAGGACCTGCCCGCGCTGCTCACGGCCGCCGAGGCCGATCCGGCGGACCAGCTCCGCCGGGGCGAGCGCCTGGCCGTCCGGGTCCGCGAGCGCTACGACTGGGACCGCGTGACGGACGGCTACGAGCAGCTCGCACGGCGCGTGGCCGCCGGGTCCTCCACCCGGGGCACGGCCACGGGTCGGCGCACCGGGCGGGTGTGGGCCTCCGACCCGACCGCCCGGCGGTCCCCCGCGGACGCGCCCGCCGCGGCCCGGGGCGGGGCGCCGCGGGAGACCGCGGCCGCCGAGGAGGTGCGGGTCCTTTGACCACGACCTCCGAGCGCCCGGACGCCACGACCTACTGGGGGACGGTGGCGCAGCTCGCCGCCGCGCAGAAGGGCCGCGCCGCGGGAGCCCCCGCCTACTCCGTGTTCGTCAACCGGCCGGCGGGGCGGCTGCTGGCCGCGGCCGCCCACCGGGCCGGTCTCACCCCCAACCAGGTCACCGCGGTCAGCGCGGCGTGCTCCGCCGCGGGCATCCTGGTCCTCGCCCTGGTCCCGCCCACGGCGTGGTCGGGGGTGCTGGTCGCGTTCCTGCTGGCCCTGGGCTACGCCTTCGACTCCGCGGACGGGCAGGTGGCGCGTCTGCGCGGCGGGGGCTCGGCGGCGGGGGAGTGGCTGGACCACGTCATCGACTGCGCCAAGATCTCCCTGCTGCACATCGCGGTCCTGGTGGCCGCCGTGCGGTTCTTCGAGGTCCCCACGGCCTGGCTGCTCGTGCCCCTGGCGTTCCTGTTCCTGGACAACGTGGCGTTCTTCACGATCATCCTCAACGACTCGCTCAAGCAGATCCGCGGCGTGCCGGTGCGCCCACCGGGGCAGTTCCGCCCGGTGCGCTCCGTGGTGCTGCTGGCCGTCGACTACGGGGTCGTGTGCCTCTCCTTCGCGCTGCTGGGGTGGACCGACGCGTTCGTCGTCGTCTACTCCCTGCTGTGCGCCGCCCTGGCCGGGCACACCGCCCTGGCCCTGCCCAAGTGGTTCAACGACATGAGGAGGCTCGGATGAGCCCGCGCACCGACCACCGCCCCCAGGGACCCGTCCTGGTGGTCCACCCCAGCTCGGACCTCTACGGCGCCGATCGCATGCTGCTCGAGTCGGTCCGCCAGCTCGTGGCCGCGCACGGCGACGTCGTCGTGGCGGTCCCCGGTCCCGGCCCCCTGGTGCCGCGGCTGCTGGCGGCGGGCGCCCGGGTCGAGGAGGTCTTCAGCCTCGTGCTGGAGAAGCGCTTCCTGGAGCCCCGGCACTGGCCCGCGCTGCTGCACGACACCGCCGCGGGCGTGCTGCCGGCCGTCCGGATGCTGCGCCGGCTGCGGCCGCGGGCCGTGTACGTCAGCACGGAGGTGCTGCCGCTCTGGCCGCTGCTGGCGCGCCGGAGCGGGGCGCACGTCGTGGTGCACGTGCACGAGGCGGAGCTCGAGATGCCGGCCCTCATCCGGCTCGGTCTGGCGCTGCCGGTGCTGCCGGCCCACCGGGCGCTCGTCAACAGCGAGTGCACGCTCGGCGGGCTCGTGGAGTCGGTGCCGTGGCTGGCCCGCCGGGCGACCGTCGTGCTCAACGGCGTGGCCGGGCCGGTGGCCCCTGCACCTGCCCGCGCGGACCTGGACGGGAGGCTGCGCATCCTCTACGTGGGACGGCTCTCCGAGCGCAAGGGCGTGCACCTGCTCGTGGACGCCCTGCGCGTGCTCGAGGACCGCGGGATCGACGCCGTGCTGGACCTCGTGGGGGACGTGGTCCCGGGCAAGGAGTGGTACGAGGAGAAGCTCCGGCAGGCGATCGACACGGCCGGGGTGGGCGCCCGGATCCGCTTCCGCGGCTTCCACGCGGACGTGTGGCCCTGGATGGCCGCCGCGGACGTCGTCGTCGTTCCTCCGGTGGTGACCGAGGCGTTCGGCAACACCGCGGTGGAGGCGGTGCTCGCCGCCCGGCCCGTGGTGGTCGCCGACCACACCGGGCTGCGGGAGGCGGTGGCGGGCTACGGCAGTGTGCGAGGCGCGGACACCTTCGCCCCCGACGCCGCCGTCCAGCTGGCCGACGCGTTCGAGGCGGTGCGCGACGACTGGCCGCGCATCCGCGCCGCCGCCGTGGCGGACGCCGCCGTGGCACGGGTGCGGCACGACCCCCGCGTCTACGGCGCCCAGGTGGCCGAGGCCGTGGCCGCGGCACCTGTCCGCGGACGACCGGCCGCCGCCGGCGGCCGGGGCCGCACCTCATCGATACGTCAGGAGCGACCGGCATGAACAACACCCCCACCCAGGACCCGACGGCGCGGCGG
>NZ_JBHVDI010000245.1:0-3375 GCF_042802875.1 Kocuria sp. NPDC057446
CCCGGCGGGGCGCGGCACGGGCCCTCCGCGCAACTGGCGAACGCCCAGGAAGGCGCACTAGCCTTGTCGGGTGCTCTCGACCGCCCTGCGCCCCCGCTCGATCCTCGCCCTGATCGTGAGTCTCGGGCTGGCCGTGGGCTTCGTGCTGCTGAGCCAGTGGCAGCTGGAGTCCAGCGAGCAGGCCCGCACGGTCGCGGACCCGGCGAAGGACGTGGCCGTCCCGCTCACCGAGGCCGCCCGGGCCGGCGCCCCCGTGAGCGCCGCGCAGGCCGACCAGCTCGTCACCGTCACCGGCGACTACCGGGACGGCTCCACCGTCCTGGTCCCCGGCCGGCTGCAGGACGGGGCGGAGGGCTGGTGGGCCGTCACCGCCCTCACCGTCCCGGACAGCGAGGACCTGTGGCCGGACGCCCGCGGTGAGCTCACCCTCGCGGTGGCCCGCGGCTGGACCGCCGACCCCGCGTCCGTGCCGGAGGAGCCGTCGGGCGCCGTCGACGTCGTCGGCCGGTACCTGCCCGCCGAGGGCCCGGTGCCCCGCGCGGACCTGCCCGCGGGCCAGGTGGGCACGGTGTCCCCGGCACAGCTCACGAACCTGTGGGACGTCCCGCTGTGGTCCGGGTACCTCGCGGCCTTCGCCGAGAACCCCGCCTCCGCGCCGTTCCAGCTCGCCGGGGACGGGAGCCTCGCCCCGGACGCCGCGCTGCTGGACCCGGAGCTGTCCCGGCTCGACATCGACCAGCAGCCCACGGACGAGTCCGTGAACCTGCTCAACCTCTTCTACGCGGTCGAGTGGGTGGTCTTCGCCGGCTTCGCCCTCTACATCTGGTGGCGGTTCGTGCGCGACGAGTGGCAGCGCGAGCAGAACCCGGACGAGTACTTCTACTTCGAGGGCGAGTACTACTACGACGAGGCCGCCGGACGCTACTACTACTACGACCCCGAGGCGGGGGAGTACTACTGGTTCGACGACCAGCCCGGCGACCGTCCCGCCGCCCGGCCCGGCGACCGTCCCGCCGCCCGGGTCGGCGAGACCATCACCCACGACAGGACCCAGGACAGGACCGGAGCCCACCATGACTGAACCCACGCAGCCGACCCCCTCCCCGGCACCCGCGCCGAAGGAGCGCACCGACGGGGTGCGGGTCTCCCTCCCGCCGGACGCCCGCCCCGCCGAGGCGGCGTCCCCGGGCCGCGTCCCGCGCCGGGCGGCCGCCCTGCAGCCGCGCCGCCGCTTCGGGGGCACCGAGTCCCAGATCCGCGGCGCCCTCGGCTTCTACATGGTCTGCGCCTGGATCTCCGGGACCTTCCTGCTGCTGCTCGTGGCCGAGATGGTCACCCGCTACGGCCTGGGCTACGACCTGATCGCGGGCGGCACCGACCGGGCCACCGGGCAGACCGTGGCCCTGGGCTGGCAGGACCTCGAGCTCGAGAACCTCGCGGGCGGGGTCAACATCTCCACGTGGATCCTCATCGTGCACGGCTGGTTCTACGTGGTCTACCTCATCTCCTGCTTCCGGATCTGGACGCTCATGCGCTGGCCCTTCCCGCAGCTCGTGGTCATGGCCCTGGGCGGCGTGGTGCCGTTCCTGTCCTTCGTGGTGGAGCGCAAGATCCACGCCTCGACCACCGCCGAGCTGCGGGCCAACCCGAAGGCCGCGAAGCGGTACTGAGCCCGTCCCGCGCCTGGCCTAGGATGGAGGGCGTGACCGAAACAGCTGAGACCCGCACCGATCTGGAGCAGCGCCCGGTCCTGGTGGTCGACTACGGCGCGCAGTACGCGCAGCTGATCGCCCGCCGGGTCCGCGAGGCCAGTGTCTACTCCGAGATCGTCCCCCACACCTGGTCCACCGAGCAGATCCTCGCCAAGAACCCGGCGGCGATCATCCTCTCGGGCGGACCCTCCTCCGTCTACGCCGAGGACGCCCCGCAGCAGGACGCGGCGCTCTTCGAGGCCGGCGTGCCCGTCCTGGGCATCTGCTACGGCTTCCAGGCCATGGCGCAGGCCCTCGGCGGGACGGTCGCGCACACCGGCGCCCGCGAGTACGGGGCGACCACCGCCACCGCGGTGGGAGGGCCCACGGCCTCCATCCTGGAGGGCTCCCCGGGCACCCAGACCGTGTGGATGAGCCACGGCGACTCCGTCGTGGAGGCCCCCGCGGGCTTCGAGGTCCTCGCCTCCACGGAGACCACCCCGGTGGCCGCCTTCGCCGACGACAGCCGCCGGCTCTACGGCGTGCAGTGGCACCCGGAGGTCAAGCACTCCGTGCACGGGCAGCAGGTGCTCGAGCACTTCCTCTTCGACGGCGCGCAGGTCGAGCCCACCTGGTCGACCGGCAACATCATCGAGGAGCACGTCCAGCGGATCCGCGAGCAGGTCGGCTCCGCGTCCGTGATCTGCGGGCTCTCCGGCGGCGTGGACTCCGCCGTGGCCGCCGCCCTGGTCCAGCGGGCCGTGGGCGACCAGCTCACCTGCGTGTTCGTGGACCACGGGCTGCTGCGCGAGGGCGAGGCCGAGCAGGTCGAGCAGGACTTCGTGGCCGCGACCGGCGTCAACCTCCACGTGGCCGAGGAGAAGGAGCGCTTCCTCACCGCGCTCGCGGGCGTCACCGACCCCGAGCAGAAGCGCAAGATCATCGGCCGGGAGTTCATCCGCTCCTTCGAGGTCGCCGCGGAGGAGGTCGCCAGGACCGCCGCGGAGGAGGGGGAGCCCGTGCGCTTCCTCGTCCAGGGCACCCTCTACCCCGACGTCGTCGAGTCCGGCGGCGGGGAGGGCGCCGCCAACATCAAGAGCCACCACAACGTGGGCGGGCTGCCCGAGGACCTCCAGTTCGAGCTGGTCGAGCCGCTGCGCACCCTGTTCAAGGACGAGGTCCGTGCCGTGGGGCGCGAGCTCGGCCTGCCCCACGAGATCGTCGGGCGCCAGCCGTTCCCCGGCCCCGGGCTCGCCATCCGCATCATCGGGGAGGTCTCCGAGGCCAATCTCGCCGTCCTGCGCCGGGCCGACGCCATCGCCCGCGAGGAGCTGACCCGCGCCGGGCTCGACGACGAGGTCTGGCAGATGCCGGTCGTGCTTCTCGCGGACGTGCGGTCGGTGGGCGTGCAGGGCGACGGCCGCACCTACGGGCACCCCGTGGTGCTGCGGCCCGTCTCCAGCGAGGACGCGATGACCGCCGACTGGTCCCGGCTGCCCTACGACCTGCTGGCCCGCGTCTCCAACCGCATCACCAACGAGGTCGAAGAGGTCAACCGGGTGGTCCTGGACGTCACGTCCAAGCCCCCGGGCACCATCGAGTGGGAGTAGGCCCGGGGGCGGGCCCAGGGCCCGCCCCGCACGGGCGGAACACGAGCAGCCGGGGTCGAGCGGTCCGCACGGAC
>NZ_JBHVDI010000246.1:0-3265 GCF_042802875.1 Kocuria sp. NPDC057446
GATCCTGTGATCGGGGCCCACGGCGTGCCGGCGACCGACTCGGGGGGCCACAGTGTGACTGTTGACACACCGACACCCGGTGAATACATTGGAAAGCGCATTCCCACCGCCTCCGAGGAGACTCCCGTGCATGCCCAGACCGCTCCCGCCCCGACCTCCGACCTCCTACGGCAGGCCCCCGCCCGCGTCTGCCTGGTGGGGATCGGCGGCTTCGGCGGACGCCACCTCGCGAACATCCGCCGCCTCGAGGAGGAGGGCCGCGTCCGCCTGGTGGCGGCGGTCGACCGGCGGGTCGACGAGGACGGGGTGCTGGGGCCGGACGTTCCCATGTTCGGCGATCTGGAGCAGCTCGGGGCCGCGGGCCCCGACGTGGACGTGGTCGTGATCTCCACGCCCATCGACACCCACTTCGAGCTCGCACTCGCCGCCCTGCGGATGGGGGCCGACGTCCTGCTCGAGAAGCCCCCCGTGGCCAATCTCGAGCAGTTCGACCGCCTGCTCGAGGCCGCCGAGGCGGCAGGCCGGCTCGTCCAGGTGGGCTTCCAGAGCCTGGGCTCCCACTCGCTGCGGGTGGTCGAGCAGATCCTGGCGAGCGGCGAGATCGGGCGGCTGCGCGCGGTGGGCGCCACCGGGCTGTGGTCCCGGGACACGGACTACTTCACCCGGTCCCCGTGGGCCGGGCGGCGGCGCATCGGCGGCGTGGACGTGGTGGACGGGGTGGTCACCAATCCCCTGGCCCACGCGGTGATGACCGCCCTGCACCTCGCGGGCGCCCGCACCCGCGAGGATGTCGCGGAGCTGCGCACCGAGCTCTACCGGGCCAACGCCATCGAGTCCGACGACACCTCGGTGGTCCGCGTGCGCACCGCGGCCGGGATTCCGGTCACCTGCGCCCTCACGCTGTGCGCCGCGGAGCAGCAGGACCCGTTCATCACGGTCGACGGCACGGAGGGGCAGGCCGTCCTGCACTACACCCGGGACCGGCTGACCGTCACGGGCCCCGAGGGCACGCGCGTCGTGGAGTCCGGGCGCACGAACCTGCTCGAGAACCTGCTCGACGCCCGGCTCCGGGGCACCGGACTGCTGTGCCCGCTGGCCTCCACCGGCGCGTTCATGCGCGTGCTGGACGCCGTGCGCACCGCCCCGGACCCCGTTCCGATCGGCTCCGCGCACGTGCGCTGGCACCAGGACGACGGGAGCGCACCGCGCGCCGTCCTGGAGGGGGTCGAGGACTGGGCGGCGCGGGCGGTCAAGGCGCAGTCCGACTTCAGCGGCCTGGGCGCCCCCTGGGCGAGCCCCGCCGCGACGAGCGGGAGCATCGTCCTGCGCGGCCGCGAGGTCGCGCAGGTCCGCACCGGCGCGGACATCGCCCCCACCTCCTCCCCCCGCCCGTTCCTGCACCCCGTCCGCACCCTCGGCGGCACCACCGTCACGGACCAGCAGCCCCTGGACCACGTCTGGCACCTGGGCGTCGGCACGGCCCTCCAGGACGTGGACGGCCACAACTTCTGGGGCGGGCGCACCTACACCCGGGAGGAGCGGCGCTACGTGTGGCGGGCGGACCATGGCCGCGTGGACCGCGTGGCGGCCCACCAGGCCGAGGACCGCCTGGACGAGGAGCTCGCCTGGACGGGCCCGGACGGCACCGCGGTGCTGACCGAGCAGCGCCGATGGACGTTCCGCCCCGTGCACGAGCACGCCTGGGAGCTCGGCCTGCGCTTCCGCCTGGCCCCCGCCGGCGCGCACCCGGTGCGGCTCGGCAGCCCCGGGTCCAACGGGCGGGTCGGCGGTGGCTACGGCGGGTTCTTCTGGCGGCTCCCCGCCTGCCCGGACGCGGACGTCTTCACCGCCGAGGCGGCGGGCGAGGACGCCGTGCACGGCAGCACGGCCCCGTGGCTCGCGTTCGCCGCGGACTTCGCGGGACGCCCCGCCACCCTGGTCCTCCGGCGCGGCGACGACTCGGCCGACCCCTGGTTCGTCCGGCACGCCGGGTACCCGGGGGTGGGCCTCGCCCTGGCCTGGGACACGGCCGTCACCACGACGACGGAGCGGCCGGTCGAGCGGGAGGTGCGCGTGCTCGTCGTCGACGGCCGTCTCGACGCCGCCGCGGTGGAGGAGCTGCTCGCGGGCGCGGCCCGGGGACGGGTCGCGTGAGCGGCTCCTCCCCCGAGCGGGCCGAGAAGCGCCGGCGGGTGCTGCGGGTGCTCGACGCCCACGGCGTCGACGCCGTGCTGCTGCAGAGCCACCCCGCGGTGTCCTGGTACCTCGACGGGGCCCGCGTGCACGTCTCGCTCGCCGGTCCACCGGTGGCCGCGGTCCTGGTGCACCGGGACGGCGACGAGGTCGTGACCTCCGCCAACGAGGCCGCCCGCCTGGTGGCCGAGGAGCTGCCCGCGGGCACCCGGCTGCACGAGGTGCCCTGGCACGGGACCCTCACCGCGCCGGAGGACTGGTTCCCCGGCGCGCGCTCGATGGCGATCGCCTCGGAGGACTGCGTGGCCGCACCGCTCCGGGCGGCGCGGGCCTCCCTGCTGCCCGATGAGGCGCGGCGCTACGAGCAGCTGTGCCGGGACGCCGCCGCGGTGCTGACCGACGCCCTGTCCCGGGCGAACCCGCGCACCACCGAGCGGGAGCTCGCCGCGGGGCTGACCGCCGACCTGGTCCGTGCGGGCGCGGAACCCCTCGTGGTGCTGTGCGGCGGCGCGGACCGCCTGCCCCACCGCCACCCCCTCCCGACGGCCGCGGCCCTGGGCCGGCGCGCCATGGCGGTCGTCTGCGCCCGCCGCGGCGGGCTGATCGCCAACGTGACCCGCTGGGTGCGCTTCGGTCCGGCGGATCCCGCCGAGGCGGACGCCCAGGCGAGGATCGCGGAGGTCGAGGCGGACGTCCTCGACGCCCTGCGGCCCGGGCTGCCCCTGGCGGACCTGCTCCCGGTGCTGCGGCACTCCTATCCGCGCCACGGCTTCGACGCCCAGGAGTGGACCCGGCACCACCAGGGCGGGCCCGCCGGGTACGCCGGGCGGGATCCCCGGCTCGCCCCGGGCGTGCCGGACCTGGTGCACGAGCACCAGGCCTTCACCTGGAACCCGTCCGCGCCGGGCGCGAAGATCGAGGACACCGTGCTGCTGGGCCCCGACGGGGTCCGGCCCCTGTCCGTGGACCCGCGCTGGCCCGTGGTCCGGGTCCGGGGCCGGGACCGTCCGGCCGTGCTGGAGCGCTGAGCGCCGCCCGCCCGGGCAGCCGGAAGGCCCGCACCCCCCGGGGG
>NZ_JBHVDI010000247.1:0-3185 GCF_042802875.1 Kocuria sp. NPDC057446
GCCATCGGTATCCCGTCTTGCGCCCGATCCCGACCATCTGGCACGCCTCGACCGTGCCCACCCCGGACAGGATCAGCGCCCAGTACTCGTCCTCCACGACCAGCCGCCGCTTGCGTCCTCTGATGCCCATCTCCATCCCTCCATCTACCAGGGATGTTGCGACGACCGCTAGAACCCACCGTTTTTGGAATCCGCCCGGCACTGAGGGGTCAATATTGACTCGGCGTTGACACGGGGGTCTAGACCATGGGGTCGTAGGTCGCGAGCCCGTGGGTGGGGGAGTGACGGTGCAGCTCGACGGCCAGAGCCCCGGAGGCAGAGATGGTCATACCCTTCGTCCTGTTCACAATTCAAGAGATGGGCGGCCCGAGGCTAGACCGGGCCACGGGGTTGCAGGGGCGCCCGTGACTGATGTACCAGGTTAGCCATGAGGTAGATAACTATGGACTCAAGCTGAGTAATACAACGGTGGGCCGTCTTTCAAGTTATGGGTTATGAGCCACTCTGGTTGCGAGACTCGAGCTTTGCCGGCTGTTGGTGTTCTCAGGTGCCGATTCTTGATTTGCGGACCAGCGCGGAAGTCGTAGTCGCATGGGTCCTCAGGTGTCGGGCGTGAAGCAGCGCCAGGGTGGTCTCCGGTGGGCTGCCAGGGCCACCGCCTCGCGGCGTGATCGTTGCGGCATCTTCTGGTCTCGGTGATGGGCACTTGGTGGGCGGGGTAGTTCGCGCCGCCGATGTCACGCGTCGGGCAGGTGTGTCCGAGGGTGAAGGTCGCGGCCGTACGGGACGCGTGTCCTGGAGACCACTTGGTGGGTTGCCTGCAGCACGGCGTACCGGTGGTGGGGTGGCAGGTGCAGGGCGTGGCGCAGGGAGGCGTCACTGTTCAGATCGGCGATCTCTCCGCCTAGGTGCACGGATGCCGTCCTTCTTGGTGCTGGGTGTGCCATAACGAATGCATGAAGATGTCAGTCACCCTGCCTGACTCAACTTCTGAACATTCACGCACGCGTACGAATCCTTCGCGTGACCCCCGTATCGCCCCGTGGCCCTCGATCGGGCGCCTGTCATTCAGGTGAGATAAGGCTGGAGCCAGGCCCAGCGAGGATCTTCGGGGACTGCGTCGCTGAAGATTGTGAGTTTCCCACCCTGCCATCCTTTTTCTCGGCCGTCCCACCAGGACCAGGCGATTACCTTGTCCTGGTTCGCGTCCAACCAGTTGAGATAGTCAGTCGTCACTGCTGGCCCGTTGGGATCGTCAGCGGTGACCGACCACTCTCCGCAGATGACCTTGATGTTGTGAGTGGTCGCCCAGTACGAGGCGGCCCAGTCCATGACGTTCTGGAACTGCGACCGAAGGATTGTCGCGTCTTTGGCAGGGCCGCCCTGGCCGTGCCCTTCGTCAGGGTAGTTGTGGCACGACACGCACCAGTTCTTTGCTGTGTCGAAAATACCCGCTCGGAAGGCCTCTCCACTGGTAGGAGGCCCTCCGCCGGGATTGTAGAACGGGTTCTGGTTGAACGCCTTGGCATTGTTCCAGCCGTTGCCTTCGAGAACGATGAGATTCGTAGCCCCTTCGGCACGGATCGCGGCAATCGCCTGGTTGTAGATGCAGACGAGTGCGTTCGTGGACGTGACGTGTCCATTGAGTGGCAGATCGTGTGGTTCGTTGATCAGGTCGAACCACACCTTTTCCTCGTTCTTGTAGACGGCCGCTATGCGCGTCCAAAAGTCGGTGAGGTACCCGTATGGCAGCTGTGGGTCGCCGAGCTTGCGGTCTTGTCCATCGACCCGGCGACCGCCCATGCAGTGGTTGTTGATCATGATCGTGCAGCCCAGGCCGAGCCCATGGTCGATGACATCCTTCACCTGGCTCCAGACGGTGGGATCGAATGGAGCGTTCGGCGCCGGTTGCAAACGATCCCACCAGATCGGTATCCGGAAGAAGTTCACTCCCTTCGCATGGTAGAAATTCATCTGATCGTGGGGCGCGGGATGATAATAATCCCCTCGATCACTGAATCCAGAAAGGTTAATCCCCTTCAATATCGTTGACGCAGACACGTGACCAGCCTCCCATAGCTTTGATACATGGCCTTCTCATGGCTAGAATTTTCCAGTGCATCCTGGCTGAAATTACTGGAAGCGATCGCGTATTTTGATCTTCGACCATTCACGGCCTTCCACGACTGCCGTGCAAAAAATCGACGTGGCCTCTCGGGCCCGGTCGCGGATGGGTCGCGCCGGCCAGTGAGCGGTCGGCGGATAACGGCAAGGGCCGCACAGCTCACGAGGCGTCAGCGGCGGCTTCCAAGTCGGCGATGACGATCTTGCGCATCGGCATCATCGCAGCCATCACCCCCTGCGCCCGGGCCGGGTCCGGGTCCGCCAGCAGCTCGACGAGTCGGCGGGGCACCACCTGCCAGGACAGCCCGTACTTGTCCTTGAGCCACCCGCACATGCTCTCCTGCCCGCCGTCGGCGGTGAGAGCCTCCCAGTACCGGTCCACTTCCGCCTGATCCGCGCAGTCGATCTGAAACGACACCGCTTCGCTGAAGCTGAACTCGGGCCCGCCGTTGAGGGCGGTGAACGGATGGCCGTCTAGCTCGAACTCCACCGTCAGCACCATGCCCGCCGGCCGCGGCCCGGCCTCGCCGTAGTAGGTGGTGTCGGTGATCCGGGAGTTAGAGAACACCGTGAGGTAGAAGTTCGCTGCGTCCTGGGCTTCGGTATCGAACCACAAGCAGGACGTGAGAGTCGTCATGGTGGGATTGTCCGCCCCAGCACCCGGCCCGTGGAAGATGTTGGGGCGCACATGACGACGCCTCGAGCAGAAGAACCTGAAAACGTCTGTGCTCAGCAGGTGAGGGGAACGGCCATCGACGCGCTGCTGGACTGATCCAAAGTGGTAGACCATGGTCGCGTGTCCGCCACGTTCTGTCTTGGAAGGCAGGGGATGCGAGACGCCCCGTCGAGCTCGAAGTGACCGTCCCACATCCTTGGTAGTGGGACGGTTTGGGATGAGTTTCCCATTCGAGGTCCATGGTCGGCGAGGCATGTCCCATAAGCTAGGTCAAGAGTAATGTTCCATTGACACCTGGTCTCATAACTCGGTCGCCTGGCGCAGTCGGCGGAGGTTGATGATCGAAACAGCGAGCAGCAGCAGTGGCAGCAGCGTGGCTGTGGTG
>NZ_JBHVDI010000248.1:0-3076 GCF_042802875.1 Kocuria sp. NPDC057446
GGGCCCGGGGGAGCGACGGCCGCGCCGCCTCCGCCCGACGCGCCGGGCGCTCCCGGTGGGCGGGGCGCGCCCCGCCCACCGGGGATGCGGTCTACCAGATGCTGACGCGCTCCGCCTCGGGCAGCCACAGGGCGTCCGTCTCCTCGACGCCGAACGCCTCGTAGAAGGCGGGCACGTTGCGGACCACCTGGTTCGCCCGGAACTCGTTGGGGGAGTGCGGATCGGTGGCGATGCGGTGGCGCAGGGCCTCGTCCCGGGACTTCTGCTGCCACACGTAGGCCCAGGACAGGAAGAGCCGCTGCTCGGGGCTGTAGCCGTCGATCAGCTCGCCGGGGCCGAAGGCGCTGCCGCTCTCCCGGGACATCCGCCACGCCTTGTGGGCGATGGTGAGCCCGCCCAGGTCCCCGATGTTCTCGCCGAGGGTGAGCTCGCCGTTGACGTGCGTGCCCTCGTCCGCCAGCTGCTCGGGGACGAGCCGGTCGTACTGGCGCACCAGCTCCGCCGTGCGCTCCTCGAAGGCCTGCCGGTCGGCGTCGGTCCACCAGTTGCGCAGCCGGCCGTCGCCGTCGCAGGTCGAGCCCTTGTCGTCGAAGCCGTGGCCGATCTCGTGGCCGATCACGGAGCCGATGGCGCCGTAGTTCACGGCGTCGTCGGCGTCCGCGTCGAAGAACGGGGGCTGCAGGATCGCGGCCGGGAAGACGATCTCGTTGCGCAGGGGGTGGTAGTAGGCGTTGACCGTCTGCGGGGTCATCAGCCACTCGTGCTCCTCCACCGGGCGGCCCGCCTTGCGGACCAGCTCGGCGAGCCGGAACTCCGTGGTGCGGATCCGGTTGCCCACGAGGTCCTCGGGGTCGATCCGCAGGGACGAGTAGTCCTTCCACTGCTCCGGGTAGCCGATCTTCGGGGTGAACTGGGAGAGCTTCTTCAGCGCCTCCTGCCGGGTCTCCTCCGTCATCCAGTCCAGGCCCGTGATGGAGACGCGGTAGGCCTCCAGGAGGTTCGCCACGAGCTCGTCCATCCGCTCCTTGGCGGTGGGCGGGAAGTGCGCCGCGACGTAGAGCTCGCCCACGGCCTCGCCGAGGACCCCGTTGACGAGCTCGACCCCGCGCTTCCAGCGGTCCTTGAGCCGCGGGGTCCCCGAGAGCACGGTGCCGTAGAAGGCGAAGTCCTCCTCGACGAACGCGGCGGACAGGTAGGAGGCGCGCGCGGAGACCAGGTGCCAGCGGGCCCAGGACCGCCACGCCGGCAGCCGCTCCTCGGCGAGCAGCTCCTCGACGCCGGTGAAGAAGGACGGCTGGGCGTTGACCACGGTGCTCAGCGCCGCCACGGGCAGCTCCGCGCCCTCGGCCAGGAGCCGCCAGTCGAGGAACTCGGTGCCGGCGGCGAGCTGCTCGAAGCCCACGGGGTTGTACATCTTCGTGAGGTCGCGGACCGTGACCTTGTCCCAGTGGTGTGAGGCGATCCGCGTCTCGAGGTCCAGCACGGCGCGGGCCTGCTCCTCGGCGTCCTCGAACCCGGCCAGGGACAGCATGGTCCGCACGTGCTCGAGGTACTTCCCGCGGATCGCGGCGTGCTGGTCCTCCCGGTAGTACTCCTCGTCGGGCAGGCCCAGTCCGGACTGGCCCACGAAGACGAGCTGGCGCTCGGGGTCGCCCGGGTCGGCGTCGACGTCGACGTCGACGAGCCCTCCGATGCCCCGGCGGATCATCCGGCCCAGGTGACGCACCAGCCCGGGCACGTCCGTCACGGCGTCGACCTCCGCGAGGTCCGGGGCGAGGGGGGAGGAGCCGAGCGCCTCGATCCGCTCCTCGTCCATGAAGGACGCGTAGAGGTTCGCGATCTTGGACTCGACCGCCTCCGGGTCCCCCGCCCGGGCCCGGGTGATGAGCTCGCGCACGGCGGCCTCCGCCTGGTCCCGCAGCTCGATGAACGCGCCCACGGACGGCTTGTCGTCGGGGATCTCCGTGCGGCGCTGCCACGTGCCGTTGACGTGGCGGTAAAGGTCGTCCTGGGGGCGGACGGAGCGGTCGAAGCCGGAGAGGTCGAACACCGAAGAGGTCACCGTAGATGTCATGCCCACCACATTAACCGGCAGCCGGGGGAGCGGGCGGGCTGTTCCCCGACCGCTTAACCCCGACCGCTCAACCCTGTCGGCTCTCCCGGGGGCGGGCCGACCGGTCGGGTCAGTCCCGCGCCCCGGTGAACCGCGGCCGGCGCTTCTGCTGGAACGCGGCGAAGCCCTCGGCGTAGTCGGCGCTGCGGCACAGCTCGCCCTGCACCCGGTTCTCGTTCTCCACGGACTCCCACAGCCCCAGGCGCTCGTCGCGGATCTGGGCCACGAGCTCGCGGGAGGCGAGGAACGCACCGGTCGCGCCCTCGGCCGCGGCCGCCGCCTTGGCCCGGGTGAGCTCGAGCAGCTCCTCGGCGGGCACCGAGCGGCTGAACAGCCCGGAGCGCACGGCCTCCTCGCCGCTCATCAGCTCGGCCGTGTAGATGAGGTCCAAAGTCCGGTGGGCACCGAGCCGCTCGGTGAACAGGGCGTGCCCGCCCGAGTCGAGGGTCGCGCCCAGGTTTGCGAAGGGGGAGCCGATCTTGGCGCTGTCCGCCACGTAGACCACGTCCGTGGCGATGGCGAGACCGAGCCCCACGCCCAGGCACGGGCCCTGCACGGCGGCGAACGTCGGGGCGGGGAACCGGGTCATGGCGCGCAGCAGCGGGGTGACCTTCCCGGCCAGGTAGCCGTGGGCGTCGTCGGTCGCGGGGTCCACGGCGGAGATGTCCCGGCCGGCGCAGAAGCCGCGCCCCTCGCCGCGCAGGACGAGGGCCCGGACGCCGGCCTGCGCCGCCTCGGCGTAGGCGTCGCCCAGCTCGGCGAGGGCGGCCTCGTCCAGGGCGTTCATCTTCCCGGGCGCGTTCAGCACCACTTCGGCCACGGATCCGTCGATGGTCAGGTCGATCACTGCTGCTCCTCGGTGAGGTCGGGGACGGGGCGGAGAGGGAGGCGGGACACGTGCCGGGTCCCGGTGGAGAGCGGAACGCCCCGGGGCCCGGCACCGGGCAGGTGCCGGGCCCCGGG
>NZ_JBHVDI010000249.1:0-3061 GCF_042802875.1 Kocuria sp. NPDC057446
CCACCGCGCCAGCGCGGTGTCCAGGAGGAGCCCCACGCCGCCCACGGTGAGCAGGACGGTCCCGGCGTCGAGGAGCACGTCCGACCACTCCCGTCCGGCCAGCAGCGCAACGGCGAGCACCGCCGCGCCGAGACCGGTCAGCACGGTCGGCGCCGTGGCGGGGCGCCGACCCGGCACGACCCGTGCGGCACCCCGCCACCCGTCGCCCCCGGCCCGCTCCTGGGCGGCGCTGCGGATCTCCAGCACGGGACTCCCCTTCCTCGAGCGGTCTGCTCCCAGCCTGGCACGGCTCCTGACCAGGGCGTTAGCACCGCGGACACCGGGGCTCTATGTGACAGCCGGTGCGCCGGCCGGCGCGTTCCTTGTCCCGCGACGGGCCCGTGCCTAGCGTGGGAGCACGGTACCGCCGGCCCCGACCTGTCAGGAGCACCCATGGACACCCCGGTGATCGACGCCCGCGGGCTCGTCAAGAGGTTCGGCCCCACCGCGGCCCTGGACGGCTTCGACCTCGGCGTGGCCCCGGGGCAGGTCGCGGGGTTCCTGGGGCCCAACGGCTCGGGGAAGTCGACGGCGATCCGGGTGCTGCTGGGCCTGCTCCGGGCGGACGCGGGGACGGCCACGGTCCTGGGCCTCGACCCCTGGCGGGACGCGGTGGAGATCCACCGCCGCACCGCCTACGTCCCGGGGGACACCACCCTGTGGCCGAACCTGACCGGGGGCGAGATCGTGGACCTGCTCACCGACATCCGCGGCGGACGACGACGGCGCCGCCGCCGCGACGAGCTCGTCGAGCGCTTCGAGCTCGACCCCACGAAGAAGGCCCGCAGCTACTCGAAGGGCAACCGGCAGAAGGTGGCGCTGGTGGCCGCCCTGAGCGCCGAGGCCGAGCTCTACGTGCTGGACGAGCCGACCTCCGGGCTGGACCCGCTCATGGAGGCCGTGTTCACGGACGAGGTGCGCCGGCTGAGCCGGCAGGGCAGCACGGTCCTGCTCTCGAGCCACATCCTGGCGGAGGTCGAGAAGCTGTGCGACACCGTGACCATCATCCGCGCCGGCCGGGACGTGGAGAGCGGCACCCTGGCCCAGCTGCGGCACCTGACCCGCTCCGCCGTCACGGCCACGACGTCCGCCCCGCCCGGCCGCCTGGGCGGGCTGCCGGGCGTGCACCACCTCGTGCTCGAGGACGGGAGGCTGAGCTTCGACGTCGACGACGCCCGGGTCCCCGAGGTGCTCCGGGCGCTCGCGGACCTGGGGGTGCAGAACCTGACCGTCACGCCGCCCTCGCTCGAGGAGCTCTTCCTGCGCCACTACGGCGAGCGCCCCGCCGCGGCCGCCGCCCCGGCCGGGACCGGACGCCGCCCGGGCCGGGACGCAGAGGCGCCGCGATGAGGACCGCCGAGCCGTGGGCCGCGACCGGCCGCCTGTTCCGGCTCAACCTGCGCCTGGACCGGGTGCGGATCCTCGTGTGGGTGCTCGCGCTCACCGGCACGGTCTACGCCACGGTGCTCGCCCTCGAGGAGACGTTCCCGGACGGGCAGGCCCGCCAGGCCCGGGCCGCCCTGCTGGACAACCCGTCCGCCGTGATGATGACCGGCCCGGCCTTCGGCGCGGAGGACTACACGCTGGGCGCCATGACGGTCAACGAGCTGAGCCTGTCGGTGCTCGTGGCCACCGCGATCATGAGCATCCTGCTCGCGAGCCGGCACGTCAGGGCGGAGGAGGAGTCCGGGCGCCTCGAGGTGGTCCGGGCGCTCCCCGTGGGCCGCTTCGCCCCCGCGGCGGCGGCCCTCGGGGCGGTCGCCGTGGCGGACGCGGCGGTCGGCGCCGGGATCACCGCGGGGCTCGTCGCGGCGGGCCTCGGCGGAGCCGACGCCGTGGCGTGGGGCGTGGCCACAGCGCTCACGGGACTGGTGTTCGGTGCCGTGGCGGCCGTGACGGCCCAGCTCACCGAGCACGCCCGGGCCGCCTCCGGGACGGCGATGGCCGTGCTGGGCGCGGCCTTCCTGGTGCGCGGCATCGGGGACGTCCTCGAGCCCACCGGCTCGTGGCTGTCCTGGTTCTCGCCCATCGCGTGGGCCCAGCAGACCCGGCTCTACGTGGATCTGCGCTGGTGGCCGCTGGCGCTCTCGGCGGCGCTGACCGCGGTACTGCTGGTGGCGGCCGTGCTCCTGGCCCAGCGGCGGGACCTGGGTGCCGGGCTGCGGCGGGCGCGCCCGGGCCCCTCGACGGCCGGGACGTCCCTGCTCTCCGCGACCGGCCTGGCGCGGCGGCTGCTGCGCGGGACGTTCCTCGGGTGGACCGCGGGGCTCGTGCTCTTCGGTCTGGCCTTCGGGTCGCTGGCCGACTCGCTGGAGGACAGCATCGCGGACATCCCGTCCATCACCGAGTGGCTCGTGATGGACCTCGACGCCCTCACCGAGTCGTTCGCCGCCGCGACCCTGTCCTACCTCGCGCTCGGGGTCGTGGCGTTCGCCGTCTCGGGCGTGCTGCGGCTGCGCGCGGAGGAGGAGTCCGGGCGCACGGCGCTCCTCCTCTCGGCGGGGCTCGACCGGGTGCGCTGGGTGCTCGGCTGGCTCGGCGTCGTGGTCGTGGAGGCCCTCCTGGCCCTGCTGCTGGCCGGGGCGGCGCTCGGCGCCGGGGTCACCGCCACCACCGGGGAGCTGCGCTGGACCGGGGAGCTCGCCCTGGCGGCTCTGGCCTACTTCCCGGCCGTGCTCGTGGTGGCCGGGATCGCCGCCGCACTGGTGGGACTCGTCCCGCGGCTCGCCGCACTGAGCTGGGCCGTGGTCGCCTACGTGGTCTTCGTCGCGTGGTTCGGCCTGCTGCTCGACCTGCCCGAGGCGGCGACGAACCTCTCCCCGGTGCAGCTGTCCCCGCTCGTGCCCTCCGAGGACTGGGCGGCTGCTCCGCTGCTGGGCCTCACCGCGCTGGGTCTCGCGCTCCTGGCCGCGGCCGCCGCCGGCTTCCGCCGCCGGGACCTGGGGGCCTGAGCCGCGGGGCCGGCACCGACGAGGGGCCGCTCCCGGTCGGCCGTCGCCTCCGACGGTCGTCCGGGAGCGGC
>NZ_JBHVDI010000250.1:0-2980 GCF_042802875.1 Kocuria sp. NPDC057446
ACCGCTGCGGTGGACCCGGCCCTCGCCCGTGCCCGGACGCGGCTCAGCCGGTGCCCGGGCGGGGGCTCACTCGCCCCCGTCGCGGCCCACGTGGCCGTGGCCGGTCGGGCGGTCGGAGGTCGCCGGCACCCAGTCGCCGGTCACCAGGTAGGAGACCTTGCGGGTCACCGAGACCCCGTGGTCCCCGATGCGCTCGAGGTAGCGGGAGCACAGGGTGACGTCCACGGCGGTCGGCACCGACGAGTCCCAGCTCGGTGCGGCCAGCGCGTCGAAGACGGACTGGTGCAGCTTGTTGACCTCGCCCTTGAGCGAGTAGATGTCGTCGGCGAGGGAGAGGTCGCGGGTCTGCAGCACCTGGATGACCCGGTCCAGGATCTGGAGGTCGAGGTCGAACATCCGCGTGAAGGTCTCCACGAGCGGCTCCGGGATGACCGGCTCGGGATAGCGGATCCGCACGGCCTGGGCCAGGTGCCGGGCGAGGTCGCCCGCCCGCTCGAGGGAGGCGCTCATCCGCAGCGCGCCCACGATCATCCGCAGGTCCGAGGCGACGGGGCTCTGCAGCGCGAGGATGTCGATCGAGCGCTCGTCGAGGTCGTTCTGCAGGAAGTCGATCCGGGCGTCGTTGGAGATGACCTCCTCGGCGAGCTGGATGTCCGCGTCGAGGAGGGCGTCCTTGGAGCGGGCGAGGGCCTCGCGCACCAAGGTGGCGATCTGGATGAGCTCCTCACCGACCTGGTGGAGTTCTGCCTGGAAAACCTTGCGCACGGGTGCGTCCTTTCGAGATGCGGCGACGTCCCCGGAGGCCGCGGCCGGGGTGCGGCGCGGAGCGGGACGGATGACATGGGGGCCGGGTGCGAGCACACCCGCCGCCACCGTCACAGCCAGGAGTGAACTTTCGCTCATCTTAGGATGAACGTTCGTTGAACCTGTAGCCCGTGACGTCCGGCGCGGGGGCCCGGCCTCCCCGAGTGCCTAAGCTGGTTCCGTGAGTCCTACTGCCATCGCCGTCCTCGCGGGTCTGCTCGGCTTCGCCCTCGGGGTGAGCGGTCTGATCGCCCTCCGGGTGAGCGGGCGCGGCCGCCGCGCCCGCGCCGACGTCCAGGAGCCCACGCTGCCCGACGGCACCGCGGACGTGCTCGCGGTGATCGGCCGGGCGTACGTGGTGGTGGACGGGGTCGACGGCGTGGTGCGCGCCTCCCCCGCCGCCTACGCGTTCGGACTGGTCCGCGGGCACACCGTGGTGCACGAGCAGATGCTCGAGATGATCCGCCGGGCCCGGCGCAGCGGCGTGATCGAGGAGCGGCGGGTCGAGCTCAGCCGGGGACCGTTCCAGACGGGCGCCGTGGTGCTGGACGTCCGGGTCGCCCCCATCGCGGAGGAGTACATCCTGCTGCTCGCCGACGACCAGACGGAGATCGTCCGGGCGCAGTCGATCCGCAACGACTTCGTCGCCAACGTCTCGCACGAGCTGAAGACCCCGGTGGGTGCGATCGGGCTGCTCGCCGAGGCGATCGAGGACGCGGCCGAGGACGAGGAGGCCGTGCGCCGCTTCGCCCAGCGCCTGCACAAGGAGTCCGCACGGCTGACCGCGCTGGTGCAGGACATCATCGAGCTCTCCCGCCTGCAGGGCGCGGACGTGGTCACCGAGGGCCGGCCCGTGGACCTCAACCGGGTGATCGCCGACGCCGTGGACCGCAACCGCTTCCCCGCGGAGAACAAGGGCATCGAGATCGCCGTGGGCGGGCGGGTCACCCGGCCCGTGTTCGGCGACCCCGATCTGCTCGTCACCGCGCTGCGCAACCTCATCGACAACGCCGTGCACTACTCCCCGGAGGGCACCCGTGTGGGCGTCGGCGTCCGTGAGCGGGACGGGATGGCCCAGATCTCGGTGACCGACCAGGGCCCGGGCATCCCGGAGGACGAGCAGGACCGGATCTTCGAGCGCTTCTACCGCGTGGACGCGGCCCGCTCCCGCCGGACGGGCGGCACCGGGCTGGGCCTGAGCATCGTCAAGCACGTGATGTCCCAGCACGGCGGCGAGGCCTCCCTGTGGTCGCAGCCGGGCCGCGGCTCCACCTTCACCCTCAGCATCCCCCAGATCGAGGGCGCCGACGAGCCCGGGGAGGCCGACCGGCCGGCCCCCGGAGCGTCCGCCCGCCCGGTGCCGCCGCAGGCACCGACCCGCCCGGCAGCATCGACCCCACGGCCCGCCGCCCCCGCGGCGCGCGCCGGGAGCACGGAGGACCGACAGTGACCCGCATCCTGATCGTCGAGGACGAGGACTCCCTCAGCGACCCGCTCTCCTACCTGCTCGGGAAGGAGGGGTTCGAGGTGGAGGTCGTCGACAACGGCGTGGACGCCGTGGCGGAGTTCGACCGCTCCGGGGCCGACCTCATGCTCCTGGACCTCATGCTCCCGGGGCTCTCCGGCACCGAGGTGTGCCGGCAGGTGCGGCAGCGATCCTCCGTGCCGATCATCATGCTCACCGCCAAGGACGCCGAGATCGACAAGGTGGTGGGCCTCGAGCTCGGCGCCGACGACTACGTCACCAAGCCGTACTCGTCCCGGGAGCTCGTGGCCCGGATCCGCGCGGTCCTGCGCCGGCAGGGGGAGCCCGAGGAGCTCGTCCCGGCGACCGTGCAGGCCGGCCCCGTGCGGATGGACATCGAGCGGCACGTGGTCAGCGTGCACGGCGAGCGGGTGGCCATGCCGCTCAAGGAGTTCGAGCTGCTGGAGATGCTGCTGCGCAACGCCGGGCGCGTGCTGACCCGCGGGCAGCTCATCGACCGGGTCTGGGGCTCGGACTACGTGGGCGACACCAAGACCCTCGACGTCCACGTCAAGCGGCTGCGCGCCAAGATCGAGCCCGACCCCTCCGTGCCCCGCCACCTCGTGACGGTGCGGGGCCTCGGCTACAAGTTCGAGGGCTGAGCCCGCGGCCCGCACCGGGAAGGGCCCGGAACCCCGCGGGGTTCCGGGC
>NZ_JBHVDI010000251.1:0-2945 GCF_042802875.1 Kocuria sp. NPDC057446
GATCACCAGCCGCCCGGCGAACCCGAGACTACGAGCGGCCCGGGCGGCCGAGAGGCCGGCCAGGGACGCTCCGACAATGACGAGGGACTCCATGAAGAGGACCCCTTTCGAAAGGCTGGGAGCAAGGACGTGAGCGTGGCGGGGAGAAGGGACGCCGCCTACGTGGAGGGTGCGCAATCTGCAACCCGCTTCGTATTACGAGAACAGCGTGAATTGCATCACTCCTGCGTGTCAAGCATTCCTGCGGACTTTTGGCGCGATCGTCGTCATGTGCTGTGGGATGGGCGCCGCAGACCGGTGATCCTTGACATGCCGTTCGGCGACTCCAAGAATGTTGCACATTGTGAACTGCGTTGCGTGGAGATGAAAGGTCGCCGTCGGGTGCCGATCCGCCCCGCGCTCGGCGGGCGGATCGCTCCTGGGCGGCATCACGGCACCTCATGAGGCACGCGGGTGCACCGACCGTGGCCGTGCAGGATGCTCGTGCCGCCGCCGACGAGTACGCCCTCGGACGTGTTCCGCCACAGAGAAGGAAAGGGCCCATGACCCGACAGAAGGCTGACGTGCGCGAGGTCGACGAGAACGACCTCGAGGTGAGCAAACCCAAGGACTGGGCCGGGGGACTGCCGGCCGTCTACTACTCCATGGAGCCCGCGCTGGCGCACATGGGCCCCGGCCGGGCCGGTCGGACGCTGCTGAGCATGAACCAGAAGGGCGGCTTCGACTGCATGAGCTGCGCGTGGCCGGACCCCGGTCACCGCAGCCCCTTCGAGTACTGCGAGAACGGTGCGAAGGCCGTCACGTGGGAGGCCACCCCCGTGACGATCGCCCCGGAGTTCCGGGCGGAGCACCCGGTCAGCGAGCTGCGCGAACGCTCGGAGTACTGGCTGGGCATGCAGGGTCGGCTCACCCAGCCCGTCCACAAGGCCAAGGGGGAGGACCACTACCGGCCCATCGGCTGGGACGAGGCGATCTCCATCGTGGCGGAGAAGCTCAAGAGCCTGGACGATCCGGACGAGGCGGCGTTCTACACCAGCGGGCGCGCCTCCAACGAAGCCGCGTTCATCTACCAGCTGTTCGTGCGCGGACTCGGCACCAACAACCTTCCCGACTGCTCCAACATGTGCCACGAGTCCTCCGGGTGGGGCATGGGCCAGACGATCGGGGTGGGCAAGGCCACGGTCGGCTATGACGACTATGTGAACTCCGACCTGCTGATCCTCGTCGGCCAGAACCCGGGCACCAACCACCCGCGCATGCTCAGCGCCCTCGAGAAGCAGAAGGAGAACGGCGGGCAGATCGTCGCCGTCAACCCGCTGCCGGAGGCCGGCCTGCGCCGGTTCAAGAACCCGCAGAAGCCCAAGGGCGTCATCGGCAAGGGCACCGAGCTCGCAGACCAGTTCCTGCAGATCCGTGCCGGTGGGGACATGGCGCTGCTCCAGGCGGTGTCCAGGCGGGTGCTCGAGGCAGAGGAGGCCGCCCCCGGGACGGTGCTGGACCACGAGTTCCTCGCCGAGCACTGCGAGGGCCTCCAGGAGCTCAGGGCGCACCTCGCCGAGCTGGACGAGCAGACAGTGCTGGCCGCGACCGGCCTGCGCTCCGAGGAGATCGACGAGCTCACGGACCGGTACCTGAAGGCCGAGAAGGTGATCATCACCTGGGCCATGGGCGTCACCCAGCAGAAGAACGGGGTGGCCACCATCAAGGAGATCATCAACCTCCTGCTGCTGCGGGGCAACATCGGCAAGCCGGGGGCGGGCGCCTCGCCCATCCGCGGGCACTCCAACGTGCAGGGGGACCGGACCATGGGCATCTGGGAGCAGATGCCACCAGCGTTCCTGGACGCCCTGGGCAGGGAGTTCTCCTTCGACCCGCCCCGTGACCACGGGGTCGACGCGGTCGACGCCGTCCGCCGGATGCGCGATGGCGAGATCACGTTCTTCCTGGCCCTCGGCGGGAACTTCGTCGCGGCCATGTCCGACACCGCCGCGACGGAGGCCGCGATGGACAAGCTGGAGATGAGCGTGCAGATCTCCACGAAGCTCAACCGGTCCCACACCGTGGTCGGCGAGGAAGCGCTCATCCTGCCCACCCTGGGCCGGACCGAGATCGACCGGCAGGCCGCCGGGGCGCAGTTCGTCTCGGTGGAGGACACCATGAGCGCCGTCCACCCCTCCTGGGGCACAGTCGCACCGGTCGGGGACAACCTCCTGTCCGAGGTCGCCATCGTGACCCGGCTGGCTCGCGCGACGCTCGGGACCACGGTCGACGCCGACTGGGAAGGCTTCGAGGCCGACTACGACCGGATCCGCGACCACATCGGACACGTCGTCGTCGGGTGCGAGAACTACAACGAGCGGATCCGTCAGGAGGGCGGCTTCGTGATGGCCAACGGCCCTCGGGACTCCCGCACCTTCAACACGCCCACGGGCAAGGCGCAGCTGACCGTCAACGCCCTGGACCACCTCGAGTGCCCGCCGGGCCGGCTGATCCTGCAGACCATGCGCTCCCACGACCAGTTCAACACGACGATCTACGGATACAACGACCGCTACCGCGGTATCAAGAAGGGCCGGCACGTGGTCTTCGTGAACCCGGAGGACATCGCCGAGCTCGGGCTGGAGGACGGTCGGCTCGTGGACGTGCACGGCGAGTACATGGACGGCAGGGACCGGGTGCTGCGGAGACTCCGACTCGTGTCCTATCCCACCGCCCGCGGGTGCGCGGCGGTCTACTACCCCGAGGGCAACGTCCTGGTGCCCCTCGACGACACGGTGACGGGCAGCAACACTCCCGTGTCCAAGGGCGTCATCGTCCGCCTGGAGCCGGCGTCCGAGGGCCCGGCCGGCGGCAGCGGCGAGGAGAGCACGGCGGCGGACATGCCCGCCACCGTCTGACCTGTCCCGGTCGGCAACGCGGCGCGGCCGCCGCTCCCCGGTGCGGGG
>NZ_JBHVDI010000252.1:0-2896 GCF_042802875.1 Kocuria sp. NPDC057446
CGCCTCCCGGGCGGGGCGCGCCGGCGGTCCGCCGGTCCTGCGGCGCCCGCGCCGGACGGCCCCGGGCGCGCAGGACACCCCCGGATGGCACACTCGGTCCCATGCGTGAGCTCGTCGTCCTCGGCACCGCCTCCCAGGTCCCCACGCGGACCCGCAACCACAACGGACACCTGCTGCAGTGGGACGGCGAGGGCCTGCTCTTCGACCCCGGCGAGGGCACGCAGCGGCAGCTGATCCGCGCCGGCGTCCCGGTCTCCCGCATCACGCACATCTGCCTCACCCACGTCCACGGCGACCACTGCTACGGGCTCCCCGGGGTGCTCTCGCGCATGGTCCTCGACGGCGTGGCGCACCCGGTCCACCTGCACTACCCGGCCTCCGGCGAGGACGTGGTCCGCGCGCTCGTGTCCCTCGCGAGCCCCGGCACGGATTTGCGCCTGCACCCGCACGGAAGCGGCGGGACGGTGGCGCCGGGACTGGAGGTGCGGCCGCTGCACCACCGCGTGGAGACCTACGGCTACCGGCTCGCGGAGCCCGACGGCCGCACCATGCTGCCGGACCGGCTCGCGGCCGCCGGGATCACCGGCCCGGACGTCGGACGGCTGCAGCGGGAGGGGCGGCTGGCCGGGGTGCCCCTCGAGGACGTGAGCACCCGGCGCGCAGGACAGCGCTTCGCCCTCGTCATGGACACGGCGCCGTGCCGGGGCGCCGAGGAGCTCGCCGACGGGGCCGACCTGCTCGTGGCCGAGTCCACGTTCGCCGACGACCACGCCGACCTCGCCGCACGGTACCGTCACCTCACCGCCGGCCAGGCCGGTGCGCTGGCCGGCGCCGCCGGTGTCGGCACCCTCGTCCTCACCCACTTCTCGTCCCGGTACCCCGACGTCTCCGGGCTCGCGCAGCAGGCCCGGGCCCGCGCGGGCGGAGCCGTCGTGCTGGCCGCCCAGGACCTGGACCGGTTCCCCCTCCCGCGCAGGCGGTGACCGGTGACCGGCTGTTCCGGGCGCCCCGCCCGAGCGCTCCGCCCCTCCCCCGCGCCGCCCCGCGCCGCCCCGCGGTCCCCCGACACCCTGACCCGACGTTAGAGTTGTTCCAGACTTCTCGGGGCAATCCGGCCCCGCAAGCGGCCCCGGCTCGACGAGAGCCGTCCGCGCGACCTCGATACACCCCACGACGAAAGCGGAATACTTTGACCAACTCCTCCCGCAAGCTCAAGTCCCCGCCCTCGCTGCCCTCCGGCGGGCTGCGGATCACCCCGCTCGGCGGCCTGGGCGAGATCGGCCGGAACATGACCGTCTTCGAGCACGCCGGCAAGCTGCTCGTGGTCGACTGCGGAGTGCTGTTCCCCGAGGAGCACCAGCCGGGCATCGACGTGATCCTGCCCGACTTCACCTCCATCCGGGACCGGTTGGGCGACATCGTCGGCATCGTGCTCACGCACGGCCACGAGGACCACATCGGCGGGGTGCCCTATCTGCTCAAGGAGCGCCCGGACATCCCGGTGATCGGCTCCGAGCTGACCCTGGCGTTCATCACCTCCAAGCTCAAGGAGCACCGGATCACGCCGAAGACGGTCCACGTCGAGGCCGGCGACCGGCACCGGGCGGGCCCGTTCGACTGCGAGTTCGTCGCCGTCAACCACTCCATCCCGGACAGCCTGGCGGTCGCGATCCGCACCGACGCCGGGCTGGTGCTGCACACCGGCGACTTCCGCATGGACCAGTTCCCGCTGGACGACCGGATCACCGACCTGCGCCACTTCGCCCGGCTGGGCGACGAGGGCGTGGACCTGTTCCTCACCGACTCCACCAACGCCGAGGTCCCCGGCTTCACCACCTCCGAGCAGGAGCTGACCCCGGCGATCAACCAGGTCTTCGCCACCGCCCCGAAGCGGATCATCGTCTCCAGCTTCGCCTCTCACGTCCACCGGATCCAGCAGGTCCTGGACGCCGCCCACGCCCACGGGCGCAAGGTCGCCTTCGTGGGCCGGTCCATGGTCAAGAACATGGGCATCGCCCGGGACCTGGGCTATCTGAAGATCCCGCGCGGACTGGTGGTCGACTTCAAGAAGCTCGCCTCCATGCCCGACGCGAAGGTCACCCTGGTGTGCACCGGGTCCCAGGGCGAGCCGCTGGCCGCACTCTCGCGGATGGCCAACGAGACCCACCAGATCCAGCTCAACCCCGGGGACACGGTGCTCATGGCGAGCTCGCTGATCCCGGGCAACGAGAACGCGATCTACGGGATCATCAACAAGCTCACCGACCTCGGCGTGAAGGTCGTGCACAAGGGCAACGCCAAGGTGCACGTCTCCGGGCACGCCTCGGCCGGGGAGCTGGTCTACTGCTACAACATCGTCAAGCCCACCCACGTGCTGCCCGTGCACGGGGAGTCCAAGCACCTGCACGCCAACGCCGAGCTGGCGATCCGCACCGGCGTGGACCCGGAGAACGTGCTGATCGGCCGGGACGGCACCGTCATCGACCTCGTCGACGGCAGGGCCCGGATCTCGGGCCGGGTGGAGGCCGGGCTGGTCTACGTGGACGGCCACACCGTGGGCAAGGTCACCGAGGAGACCCTGGTGGAGCGGCGGCTGCTGCAGGAGGGCGGGGTGGTCACGGTCGTGGCCATCGTCGACGCCGACACCAACGCGCTGGCCGAGCCGCTGGAGTTCCTCGCCAAGGGCTTCGTGCACGACGAGCACGTCTTCGACGGGGCCGCCGACAAGGTGAAGAACGCCCTGGCGCGGCCGGCGACCTCCAAGGTCGCCGACCTGGACGAGCTCGAGGCGATCATCGCCGAGACCGTCTCCCGCCACCTCGAGCGCGCCTACCGGCGGGCCCCGCTCGTGACGGTCGTCGTCGTCGACGCCTGAGCCGCCCGCCCGCCCCGGCCG
>NZ_JBHVDI010000253.1:0-2857 GCF_042802875.1 Kocuria sp. NPDC057446
CCCCCCGCGGTGCAGGGGACGGGCCGCGGCGGCGACGGGGCACGGCTCACATGGAGCGGCTCAGGATGGCGCTCTTGACCTCGGCGATGGCCTTCGTGACCTGGATGCCGCGCGGGCACGCCTCGGTGCAGTTGAAGGTCGTGCGGCAGCGCCACACGCCCTCCTTGTCGTTGAGGATCTCCAGGCGGAGGTCCCCGGCGTCGTCGCGCGAGTCGAAGATGAACCGGTGCGCGTTGACGATGGCCGCGGGGCCGAAGTACTGGCCGTCGGTCCAGAACACCGGGCACGACGACGTGCACGCGGCGCACAGGATGCACTTGGTCGTGTCGTCGAAGCGCGCCCGGTCCTCCTGGGACTGGTAGCGCTCCATGGTCGGCTCGTTGCCGCCGGCCACCAGGAACGGCATGATCTCGCGGTAGGACTGGAAGAACGGCTCCATGTCCACGATCAGGTCCTTCTCGCACGGCAGGCCCTTGATCGGCTCCACCGTGACGGGCTTGGACAGGTCGAGGTCCTTGAGCAGCACCTTGCAGGCGAGCCGGTTCTGGCCGTTGATGCGCATGGCGTCCGAACCGCACACGCCGTGGGCGCAGGAGCGGCGGAAGACGAGCGTCCCGTCGATCTCCCACTTCACCTTGTGCAGGGCGTCCAGCACGCGGTCGGTGCCGTACATGGTGAGCTTGAACTCGTCCCAGCGGACCTCGTCGGAGACCTCCGGGTTGTAGCGGCGGATCTGCAGGGTCAGGTCGAAGGTCGGGATCTCCTGCTTGCCCTGCTCCTCCTCGGGCAGCTCCACCCGCGAGGCGGGCTCCCCGCCCTCGGCGTTCTCGGCGGCGGGGTCCACGGCCGGTGCCGCGGACTCGTCGCGCTCGTCGGCGGCACCGGCGTCCGCGTCGGTCTTGTGGCCGGCGCGGTCGTCCTGGCCGTGGGCCGGGGCGTGGCCGTGCTCGGGGGCGCGGTCCTGGGGGTCGTCGTCGCGGCCGTCCTCGGGCCGGTCGGGAGTGTGTGCGGTAGACATCAGTACTTACGCTCCATGGGCTCGTAGCGGGTGAAGATGACGGGCTTCGTCTCCTGCCGGATCCCCGCGGTGGGGGAGGAGGGGTCGAGGTAGACCATCGAGTGCTTCATGAAGTTGGCGTCGTCGCGCTCCGGGAAGTCCTCCCGGAAGTGCCCGCCGCGGGACTCCGTGCGGTGCAGGGCGGCCACGGTCATGACCTTCGCGAGCTGCAGGAGGAATCCGAGCTCCACGGCCTCGAGCAGGTCGAGGTTGAAGCGCTTGCCCTTGTCCTGGATGGAGATGTTCGCGTACCGGGCCTCGAGGGCGGCGATGTCGTCCAGCGCCGCCTGCAGGGTCTCGGCGGTGCGGAACACCTGGACGTTGAGGTCCATGGTGTCCTGCAGGTCCTTGCGGATCGCGGCGACCTTCTCGGTGCCGGTGCCGTTGCGGGCGTTGTCCAGCAGCGCCACGGTGCTGTCCAGGGCGGTGTCCGGGACGGGCACGAACTCGGCCTGCTGCGCGTACTCGGCCGCGTAGATGCCGGCGCGCTTGCCGAACACGTTGATGTCCAGCAGCGAGTTGGTGCCCAGCCGGTTGGAGCCGTGCACGGACACGCAGGCCACCTCGCCGGCGGCGTACAGGCCCGGGACCACCGTCTCGTTGTCCTGGAGCACCTCGGCCTTGATGTTGGTCGGGATGCCGCCCATGGCGTAGTGGCAGGTCGGGAACACCGGGACGGGCTCGGTGTAGGGCTCCACGCCCAGGTAGGTGCGGGCGAACTCCGTGATGTCGGGCAGCTTCGCGTCGATGTGCGCCGGCTCGAGGTGCGTGAGGTCGAGCAGGACGTAGTCCTTGTTCGGCCCGGCGCCGCGGCCCTCGCGCACCTCGTTGGCCATGGACCGGGCCACGATGTCACGGGGGGCGAGGTCCTTGATGGTCGGGGCGTAGCGCTCCATGAACCGCTCGCCGTCGGCGTTGCGCAGGATCCCGCCCTCGCCGCGGGCGGCCTCGGAGACGAGGATGCCCAGCCCGGCCAGGCCGGTCGGGTGGAACTGGATGAACTCCATGTCCTCGAGGGGCAGGCCGTTGCGGAAGGCGATCGCCATGCCGTCGCCGGTGAGCGTGTGGGCGTTGGAGGTGGTCTTGTAGACCTTGCCGGCTCCGCCGGAGGCGAAGACCACGGACTTGGCCTGGAAGACGTGCAGCTCCCCGGAGGCGAGGTCGTAGGAGACCACGCCGGCGACGCGGCGCTGACCGTCGACCTCGGTCATGATCAGGTCCAGGACGTAGTACTCGTTGAAGAACTCCACGTTGTGCTTGATGCAGTTCTGGTACAGCGTCTGGAGGATCATGTGGCCGGTGCGGTCCGCGGCGTAGCACGCGCGGCGCACAGGGGCCTTGCCGTGGTCCCGGGTGTGGCCGCCGAAGCGGCGCTGGTCGATCTTGCCCTCGGGGGTGCGGTTGAACGGCAGGCCCATCTTCTCGAGGTCGAGAACGGCGTCGATGGCCTCCTTGGCCATCACCTCGGCGGCGTCCTGGTCGACCAGGTAGTCACCGCCCTTGATGGTGTCGAACGTGTGCCACTCCCAGTTGTCCTCCTCGACGTTGGCGAGAGCCGCGCACATGCCGCCCTGCGCCGCGCCGGTGTGGGAACGCGTGGGGTACAGCTTGGTCAGTACGGCAGTGCGGGAGCGCTGACCGGCCTCGATGGCGGCGCGCATACCGGCACCACCGGCGCCGATGATGACCACGTCGTACTTGTGAACCTGCATACCGGTTGTTCTTTCTGTTGGATGTTCAGTCAGATGTGCGGGGGTCCGGTCGCCCGTGACCGGACGGCGGAGGCGGCCCGCCGCGGGG
>NZ_JBHVDI010000254.1:0-1696 GCF_042802875.1 Kocuria sp. NPDC057446
CGCGGGGACTCCTCCTCCTTCCGTGCCGGGTCAGGACGCCGGTGAGGCGCTCCAGCGCAGCAGCGCCGCCACGTCGGTGCCGTGGGGCAGCGCCCCCGGCGGCACGAAGACGGGCCGGCCGTCGGTCAGCACCGCGGCCCGCACCAGCGCGGCGTCGGCGGAGACCCGGCCGAGCACACCGGCGCCCACGGCCTCCGACTCCTGGACCGCGATCCACGGCTCGGCGTCCAGGGCGATGAGCTCCTGCTCCGTGTCCAGGTGGGTGTCGTCGATCAGCAGGGTCTCCGCCTGGGCCTGCTGCAGGGCCGAGACGACGGGCTCCATCCCCGAGACGGCCGTGGGATCGTGCCGCCCCTGCTGCTCGGCGAGCCGCTCCAGCAGCCTCTGCTGGCGGTGGGCCACGACCTCCGCCACGCGCTCCTCGACCTGGTGGTCGAAGTCGGCGGACTGGCTCCCCTCGGCGCGGGTGTTGGCGTCGACGGTGCTCAGCATCGCCCGGGTGGCCTTCGACAGCTGCTCCTCGACCAGACCCCGGGCCCGCAGGTCCCCCGCGAGGACCACGAGCTGGGCCCCGCTCTCGGCGACGACCTTGTCGATCTGCTCGGCCACCTGCTCCGTGTTGCGCCGCCACACGTCCTCGGTGTGCCGCTGCCAGCGCCCCTGCGACCAGCCGCCGCCGGGGAACTTCTTCAGGTGCTCGGTCTCGCCCTCGATCTGCTGCTCGTCCGCGGTCCGGACGCGGCTGGCGTGCTGCAGGCAGATCTCCCCGCCGTCACGGCCGACCTCGGCGACCACGTAGGGGAAGTCGTCGGGGCGGTGCCGGAAGAGGGGAGTGAGGTCGGGGACGTCCTCCACCTGGACGACGCCGCGGCCGGCCAGGGGACCGGGGAGGACCTCGTCGATCTCCACGGTGCCGTCGCGCACCAGCAGGTACCGGCACACCGGGTCCGGCACGCCCTCGGCCGGGCGCACGGCGGCCTCCACGGCGGCGAGGTCGTTCTTGCCCGCGCCCTGCCGCTCCAGCTCCCGGCAGATGTTCTCGGGGAGGACGTCGATGGCGTGCAGCGAGTCGACGGTGCCGGTGCTGATGTCCGTGTAGACGGTGCACCAGGGGCCCTCGCTCTTGAACAGTTCGGCGTAGCGGTGGAATCGGCTCGTCATGATCGACAACTCCTGCTGTTGAGCGGTGCTTCCTGTGGTGCGGACCACGTTATCCGACCCTCAGCAGGCTGGGAACAGAGGGACCGGCGGGTAGGGTCGGAGGCACGTGACGGGCCGCACGACCGGTGGTCCCGTCGGCCCCACGACACAGGAGGCAGCCATGACCGACGTACCCGAGTACGACGAGGCCGACCGGCTCGAGCAGTCGATCGACGCCGACCGGCCGGAGCTGGACGACCAGGACGAGGAGGCCCCGGTGCACGCGCCGGACCGCTCGGAGGCCTCGTCCCTCGAGGCCAATCCCGACGACCTCGTGGAGCAGGACCAGGAGGTCGTCCTCGACGAGCCGCAGGAGACCTCCACGCTCGAGGAGGAGTGAGCCGCGTGCCGCGCGAGGGCAGGGCCCCCGCCCCCCCCCCCCCCCCCCCCCGGGGGGGGGGGGGGGGGGGGGGGGGGGGGGGGGGGGGGTCCCGTCCGTGGCCGTCGCGGTCGCCGGTTCCACGGGGGCCCGGCCGCGCAGGTACAGGTAGAGGTT
>NZ_JBHVDI010000254.1:1705-2847 GCF_042802875.1 Kocuria sp. NPDC057446
TTGCTGGACCTGGTGGTGTCCCCGTCCTTGCGGCAGGTGACCTCCCCGCTCGTGGTGGTGTGCGCCGGGTGCCGGGCGTGGGCGGGGCCCCCGCCCCCCCCCCCCCCCGCGCGGACCGGCCGCGCGGACCGGGACGCGGCCCCTCCCGGTGGTGCCGGACGGGGCGAGGAAGAACTGCTCGGAAAAAAATGTGACCTGGTGCATCCACGGAGGGGTCCACGGCGGTAGTACGGGTGCAAGGTCAATTCCGCTTCCGCCAGGGAGCCCGTTCAAGGAGCAGTTACCATGCGCAAGACCCTTTCCGCCGCAGCAGTCCTCGGCCTCGGTGCCGGTGCCCTCAGCATGAGCCCGGCGTTCGCCGCCGAGCACGCCGAGCTGTCCGTGCTCCACGGAGTCCCCGACACCGTCGTGGACGTCTACGTCAATGGCGAGCTCACCCTCGACGACTTCGAGCCGGGCACCCTGGCCGGCCCGCTGGAGCTGCCGGCCGGCAGCTACGACCTGGCCATCACGGCGCCCGACGCCGCCGACGCCTCGGAGCCGATCATCGGTCCCGTCACCGCGGACCTGCAGACCGGCATGAGCTACACGGCCGCGGCCCACCTCGACGCCGAGGGCAATCCGACGGCCGCCCTGTTCACCAACGACATGTCCGAGATCGAGGCCGGGAAGTCGCACCTCACGGTCCGGCACGTGGCCGCGGCCCCGGCCGTGGACGTCCTCGCGGGCGACCAGCCGATCATCACCGGGCTCGAGAACCCGAACGAGGAGACCCTGCCGGTCGACGCCGGCACCGTCTCGGCGTCCGTGGCCGCCGCGGGCACCACCGACCCCGTGATCGGCCCCGCCGATCTCGAGCTGGCCGAGGGCACCCACAACATCGTGTACGCGTGGGGCTCCCTCGAGGCCGGGAACCTGGACCTCGCCGTCCAGACCCTGGAGGGCATGGAGCAGGCGCCCGAGGCCGTGCCGGGCGGCCAGTCCGGGCTCGCGGCCCAGGAGCAGCGGACCATGCTGACCGCCGGTCTCGCGGCCGCCGGTGCGCTGGGCCTGATCGGCGCGGCCTACGGCGCCCGCCGGGTGCTCGTGGGGAACCGCCGGTAGTGAGCAGGCCCGACAGGCACGGTCCGGGGGCACGGCGG
>NZ_JBHVDI010000255.1:0-2840 GCF_042802875.1 Kocuria sp. NPDC057446
CTCCGTGGAGTGCGCGGCCCTCGGGGTGCACGATCGCCGGAGGGCTCAGCCCTCGGCGGACTCGGCGCTGGCCGCACGGGCCCGGGCACGGCGCCCGGCCCGGTTCGGGGCGGCCTCGGCGGCGTCCTCCCCGTCCTCCGCGCCCCCCGCCCCGGTGGGCTCCGTGCGGGTCTGCGTGCCGCCGGTCTCGGCGGGCGCCGTGTACTGCAGGAAGCTGGGCTGGCGCGGGATCTGCAGGTCCACGGGTCCGCCGTCGGCGCCCACGCGCTGACGGCGGATCTCCATCCGGTACAGGGTCGAGACCGTCTCCTCGCGGATCGCGCCCATCATTTCCTGGAACATCGCGTAGCCCTCGCGCTGGTACTCCACGAGCGGGTCGCGCTGGGCCATGGCGCGCAGGCCGATGCCCTCCTTGAGGTAGTCCATCTCGTAGAGGTGCTCGGGCCACTTGCGCCCGATGACCGACAGCAGCACCCGCCGCTCGAGGTTGCGCATGGCTTCGGCGCCGACCTCCTCCTCCCGCTGGTCGTAGACCAGGCGGGCGTCGGAGAGGATCTGCTCGCGCAGGAACTCGGCCGTGAGCCGCGTGCGGCCGCCGGCCTCCTCGACGACCTCGTCGACCGACAGGGTCACGGGATAGATGGTGCGCAGGGACTCCCACAGACCGTCGAGGTCCCAGTCCTCGGGGTGGCCGACCGCGGTGCGGTCCTCGACCGTGGACGTCACGACCTCGTCGACGAACTGGACGATCTGCTCCTGCAGGTCGTCGCCCTCGAGGACCCGGCGGCGGTCGCGGTAGACCGCCTCGCGCTGGCGGTTGAGGACGTCGTCGTACTTGAGGACGTTCTTGCGCTGCTCGGCATTGCGCCCCTCGACCTGGCTCTGCGCCGAGGCGATGGCCCGCGAGACGATCTTGTGCTCGAGAGCGGTGTCGTCCGGCGCACCGGCCATGAGTCGCTGAGCGGCACCGGCGTTGAACAGCCGCATGAGGTCGTCCGCGAGGGAGAGGTAGAAGCGGGACTCGCCCGGGTCGCCCTGGCGCCCGGAGCGTCCGCGCAGCTGGTTGTCGATGCGCCGGGACTCGTGGCGCTCGGTGCCCAGGACGTAGAGACCGCCGACGGCGACCACCTCCTGGTGCTCGGCGCGGGTCTCCTCCTCGCAGGCGGCGACCACGTCCGGCCACACGCGCTCGTACTCCTCCGCGTCCCGCTGGGGGTCCAGGCCCTTCTCCCGCATCCGGTCCACGGCGTTGAACTCGGCGTTGCCGCCGAGCATGATGTCGGTGCCGCGACCGGCCATGTTGGTGGCCACGGTCACCGCGCCCTTGCGGCCGGCCTGCGCGACGATCGCGGCCTCCCGGGCGTGGTTCTTCGCGTTGAGCACCTCGTGGCGGACGCCGCGCTGGGCGAGCAGCTTCGAGAGGTACTCGCTCTTCTCGACCGAGACGGTCCCCACGAGGACCGGCTGCCCCTTCGCGTGCCGCTCCTCGATGTCCTTGACCACCGCGGCGAACTTCGCGACCTCGTTCTTGTAGACGAGGTCGGGGCGGTCGATGCGGGCGAGGGGACGGTGGGTCTCGATGGACACGACCCCCAGCCCGTAGGTGTTCATGAACTCCGCGGCCTCGGTCTCGGCGGTTCCGGTCATGCCCGAGAGCTTGTCGTAGAGGCGGAAGTAGTTCTGCAGCGTGACCGTGGCGAGGGTCTGGTTCTCCGCCTTGATCTCGACGCCCTCCTTCGCCTCGATGGCCTGGTGCATGCCCTCGTTGTAGCGGCGTCCCGCGAGGATGCGCCCGGTGTGCTCGTCGACGATCATGACCTCGCCCTTGAGCACCACGTAGTCCTTGTTGGCGCGGAAGAGCTCCTTGGCCTTGATGGCGTTGTTCAGGAAGCCGATGAGCGGCGTGTTCTGGGCCTCGTAGAGGTTGTCGATGCCGAGCCAGTCCTCGACCTTCTCGATCCCGGACTCGAGCACCCCGACGGTGCGCTTCTTCTCGTCGACCTCGTAGTCGGTGCCCGCGTCGAGGCGCTGCACGAGACGGCCGAACTCGGTGTACCACCGGTTGGCCTCGCCGGAGGCGGGCCCGGAGATGATGAGCGGGGTGCGGGCCTCGTCGATCAGGATGGAGTCCACTTCGTCGACGACCGCGAAGTTGTGGCCGCGCTGCACGAGTTCGTCGGGGCTCCACGCCATGTTGTCGCGGAGGTAGTCGAAGCCGAACTCGTTGTTCGTGCCGTACGTGATGTCCGCGACGTACTGCTGCCGGCGGGTCGCCGGGTCCTGGTTGGCCAGCACCACGCCGGTCTCCATGCCCAGGAAGCGGTAGACGCGGCCCATGAGGTTCGCCTGGTACTCGGCCAGGTAGTCGTTCACGGTGACGACGTGGACGCCCTTGCCGGAGAGGGCGTTGAGGTAGGCCGGGGCCGTGGCCACGAGGGTCTTGCCCTCACCGGTCTTCATCTCGGCGATGTTCCCGAGGTGCAGGGCGGCGCCGCCCATGAGCTGGACGTCGTAGTGGCGCTGCCCCAGGGTGCGGGAGGCGGCCTCCCGGACCACGGCGAAGGCCTCGGGCAGCAGCCGGTCCAGGGACTCGCCGTCGGCGACCCGGGCGCGGAACGCGTCCGTCTCGGCGCGCAGCTCCGCGTCGCTGAGCTCCCGGAAACCGTCCTCGAGGCTGTTGATGGCGGTCGTGTAGGACCGCAGCCTCGTCAGGACCTTCTTGTCACCGGTCCTGAGGACTTTCTCCAGGAATGACGCCACGTGCACACGCTCCTCGTGTTCGACTGCCGTGCTTGGGACTGATGGGGGGGGTGCCCGGCACCCGCTCCAGTCTACGGGAG
>NZ_JBHVDI010000256.1:0-2761 GCF_042802875.1 Kocuria sp. NPDC057446
CCCGCCGCGGTGTCCGGGCCCTCGGCCGTGCCGCGGCGCGTCAGCGCCAGGGCAGGGGGACCACCTCGACGTCCTGCCCCGCGGCCACGCCGGCCGGCGGGACCACCGCGATGACGTCCGCGTGCGCGAGCCCGCGCAGCATGTTCGCGCCGACCCGGTCCCGGGGGGAGACCGTCCCGTCCCGGAGGTAGCCGGGCACCAGGGCGGTGACCTTCTGTCCCGGCAGGTCCTCGGCCGCGGGCAGGGTGCGCGTGGCCGGGGGCTGATCGCCGTGCAGCTTGGCCAGCAGGGGCTCGGCCACCGTGAAGATGCTCGTCATCGCGGCCAGCGGATTGCCGGGCAGGCCGACCACGAAGGGGCCGTCCTCGGGCAGCCGCGCCAGGAACGTCGGGTGCCCCGGGCGCTGGGCGAGGCCGTCGAGCAGGAAGACGGCCCCGAGCTCCTCGAGCGCCGAGCGCACGTGGTCGGCGTCGGAGTGCCCGGTGCCGCCGGTGGTGATGACCACCTCGGTGCGGGCGTCCAGCACCGACGCCATGCCGGAGGGCGCCTCGGTCAGGGCGGAGAGCATCGCCTTCGCGGTGTCCTCGACGCGCCGGAGCTGGTCCACGGACCCGCCCAGCATCTCCACGAACGTGGGCAGCTGGGGGCCGAAGGCGTCCCGGACCTGGCCGGGCTCGGGGATCCCGTCCTCGACCACCTCGCTGCCGGTGAGCAGGATGGTCACGCGCGGACGGCGGCGGACCGGGAGCATGTCGTGGCCGCTGACGGCGGCGAAGGCGATGTGCGCCGGATTGAGCAGGCACTCGGCGTGCAGGATGACGTCCCCGGCCGCGACCTCCTCGCCGGTGCGGCGGATGTTCTGCCCGTAGGGGATGTCCTCGGCCGAGGGGGCGTGGTCCGCGATCGTGAGCACGGTCCCCTCCTCGGACAGGCGAGCGTACTCGTCGCGCAGCACGGCCCGTGCCCCGGCGGGGACGAGCCCGCCGGTGACGATGCGGGTGGCCTCGCCCGGCTCCAGGTTGAGCACCGGGCGGTAGAGCTCCTTCGGCGGGATGGTCAGCATCTTGCGGGGGTCCGTCTCCACGGGCTCGGGGAAGACCACCGTCCACGGCTGGGGACCGGCCACGGCGTAGCCGTCCATGGCGGAGGAGGCGTAGTGGGGGACCGGGATGGGCGCGGTCACGTCCTCCGCCAGCACCTCGCCGAGGGCCTCCTGCAGGGGCAGCCAGTGACTGGGGAGGGCGGTGGCGATCTCGTAGGCGAACTGCCGGGCCTGGTGCCACTCGGCGTCGTGGACGGTCTCGACCTCCTCCGGGGTGCTCTCGGGCACGCCGCTGTCGTCCTCGATGACGGGCAGCGCGTGCGTGTAGGGGCTGTTGGTGTCGTGGGGCAGGGGCAGTCCGGACATCAGTTCTCCTCGGGGGTTCGGCGGACGGCGGGGACGAGTCCGCCGACGGTCTGCAGCGCGCGGTCCAGGGTGCGGTGCTCGTCCTCGCCCGCGGCCACGGCGCGGCCCACGTGGTAGCCGAGCAGGTAGGCGGTGGGCGGGACGGCGGGGCGCACGGTGCCGTGCGCGATCCTGCCGGTCAGGCCCAGCACCGCGTCCAGGGGGAGGTCGGCGTCGGGCACGTCCAGGGCCTCGCGCACGGCCGCGACCCACCGCTCCAGGATCTCGTGCTCGGACGGGCTCAGGTCCTTGGGCATGCGCCGCTCCTCCCGGGCGGTGGTGCCGCCCGCTCGTGGTCAGGTCAGGTGGTGCCTGTGCACATCGTCCCACGTATCGACGTCCGCGGTGGCGTCCTCGGGCACGGTGACGTCGCGGAGCGGAAGGGCGCGCACGGAGGAGAACACGGACCGGTCCGCGGCGTCCTGCCCCGCGAACGCCCGGCGCAGGGCGTCGCTGCGGTAGAGGGCGGCGAGGGGCTGGCGGTGGCCGTCGGGCGGGACGGAGACGTAGCCGGCGGCGCCGTCGCCGGACCGGGCCGCTCGCAGCAGGAGGGGCACGGCCCGCGACACCCCGGGCATGTCGCAGGCCAGCGTCATGGTCCAGTCCGCGCCGGGCAGGGCGTCGAGGGCGCGCAGCCCGGCGGCGATGCCCGCGGCCGGCCCGGAGAACGGCGGGTCCTCGCGGGTCAGCAGCACGCCGCCGGGGACGGCCGGGTCCGGGGGGCCGACGACGACGACGCCGGCGGCCTCCCGGACCGCGTCCAGGGTGAGCTCCAGGAGGGTGCGTCCGGCCTGCCGCAGCCGGGCCTTGGGCCGGCCGTCCAGCCGGGCGGAGCGCCCGCCCGCCAGGACCACGGCGTGGAAGACCGGGGCCGGTCCCGGGGCGCTCACCCGCTCACCCGCCGGAGAAGGGCGGCAGGACGTCGAGGACCGCCCCGGCCGGGACCGGGGTGCCGGGGTCGGGGCAGGCCACGCCGTCGAGCAGGAAGCTCGACCGGGCCAGCACCTCGGCCAGCGGCGGCTGCCCGGGCGGCGGCTGCGGGTGGGACCGGACCAGCAGGGCCTCCACGTCCCGGCGGGTGCAGGACCGGTCGGTGGGGACCTCCACGGTCTCGGTCTCGGTGCCGGCGGCGGCGCGGGCGGCGGCGAAGTAGCGGATCAGCACGCGTGCTCAGCCCCCGATCGCGCTCATGGAGCGCTCCGGCTGGACGTAGTCGGCGGAGTCGAGGCCGGTGTGGTCCATGCCGTGGGCGGCCGGCTTGGCCCACATCGCGTCCCGCCAGCGCTGGGCCAGCTGCGCGTCGGTGGCCCCGTC
>NZ_JBHVDI010000257.1:0-2669 GCF_042802875.1 Kocuria sp. NPDC057446
GGCCGGGGCGGGCCTGCGCCTGCCCCGGCCGGCACCACCGACCGAGTGAGGAGTTTCCATGGCGAACTACACCGCCACTGAGATCAAGGCCCTGCGCGAGCGCACCGGCGCCGGCATGCTGGACGTCAAGAAGGCGCTCGACGAGGCCGACGGCGACCTCCAGAAGGCGCAGGAGATCATCCGCGTCAAGGGCCTCAAGGGCGTCACCAAGCGCGAGGGCCGGGCCACGGCCGAGGGCCTCGTCGCCGCGCGCGTCGAGGGCACCGTCGGGTACATGGTCGAGGTCAACTCCGAGACCGACTTCGTGGCGAAGTCCGCCCCGTTCGTCGAGTTCGGCAACAAGGTGCTCGACGCCGCCGTGGCCGCCGACGCCACGACGCTGGAGTCCCTGATGGACGCGCAGGTCGACGGCAAGGCCGTCTCCGAGCTCGTCACCGAGACCGGCGCGCTGCTCGGCGAGAAGATCGTCGTCCGGCGCATCGCCCGCGTCGAGGGCGACAACGTGGCCGTCTACCTGCACAAGACCTCCAAGGACCTGCCGGCGCAGGTCGGCGTGCTGCTGGCCGTCGCCGGTGCCGACGCCGGTCAGGTCGCCCACGACGTGGCCGTGCACATCGCCGCGATGTCCCCGACGTTCCTCTCCCAGGACGACGTGCCCGCCGAGACCGTCGAGTCGGAGAAGCGCGTGGCCGAGGAGACCGCCCGCGCCGAGGGCAAGCCGGAGAAGATCCTGCCGAACATCATCAACGGCCGCCTGAAGGGCTACTTCAAGGACGTCGTGCTGCTCGACCAGGACTTCGCCAAGGACTCGAAGAAGACCGTCGGCAAGGTGCTCGAGGAGGCCGGTGCGAACGCCACGGCCTTCGCCCGGTTCCGCGTCGGCGCCTGACCGGTCCCGACCAGGGCGCTGCGCCCCCGCGCTCCACGACGGAGGCGCTCCTGCACCGCAGGGGCGCCTCCGTCGTCGTTCCCGCTCCCACCTGGGACGACGCTCCCCGCGGCCGGAGGGCGGCCATCGGGAGGCAGACGCGTTCTGTATGCTGAGGGAGGCCCGCCCCCGAACCAGCTGCACCCTCGCGGGGCCGAGCCCGTCCACGCAGCTCCGTCGTCGCCGGGAGGAACCATGCCCACCACTTCTGCCTCCGAGATCAAGGACGAGGCCCTGCGCCTGAGCCGGGACCCCCGGGTCGCCCCGGCGCGCCGCCGCGTGCTGCTCAAGCTCTCGGGCGAGGTCTTCGGCGGCGGCTCCATCGGGGTCGACACGCGCGTGGTCCGCGACATCGCCGAGCAGATCGCCGCCACCGTGGGGCAGGTGGAGACGGCCATCGTGGTGGGAGGCGGCAACTTCTTCCGCGGCGCCGAGCTCTCCCAGGCCGGGATGGACCGGTCCCGGGCGGACTACATGGGGATGCTCGGCACCGTCATGAACTGCCTGGCCCTGCAGGACTTCCTGGAGCAGTGCGGGGTGGACACCCGCGTGCAGTCCGCGATCAAGATGGAGCAGGTGGCGGAGGTCTACATCCCGCGCCGGGCCATCCGCCACATGGAGAAGGACCGCGTCGTGATCTTCGGCGCCGGCGCCGGGCTGCCCTACTTCTCCACGGACACCGTCGCGGCCCAGCGGGCCCTGGAGGTCCACGCGGACGAGGTCCTCATGGCCAAGAACGGGGTGGACGGCGTCTACACCGCGGACCCCCGGACCAACCCGGACGCCCAGCGGCTGTCCACGCTCACCTACGGCGAGGCCCTCGCCCGCGACATCCGGGTCATGGACCAGACGGCCTTCAGCCTGTGCCGCGACAACGACGTGACGATGCGCGTGTTCGGCATGGAGGGCGAGGGCAACGTCACCCGCGCGATCCTCGGGGAGCAGATCGGCACCCTCGTCACCGCCTGAGACGGCGCGGGACGGCCCCCGGTTAGACTGGGGTGAGCACGGCCCGGGCGGCGCGGCAACCGCGCGGCCGCCGGCCGGACCCACCCCGCGCGGAGGCCTCCGTGCGACCCGACGAAGGAGCCCCTACGTGATCCCAGAGACGATGTCCGAAGCGAAGACCAAGATGGGCAAGGCCGTGGACGGCGCCAAGGAGGACTTCGCCGCGGTCCGCACGGGCCGCGCCAACCCCTCCCTCTTCTCGAGCGTGCTGGTCGAGTACTACGGCACCCCCACGCCGCTCCAGCAACTGGCCTCCTTCCAGAACCCCGAGGCACGCACGCTGCTCATCACGCCGTACGACCGCTCCGCGCTCAACGACATCGAGAAGGCGCTGCGCAACTCGGACATCGGGGCGAACCCCGCCAACGACGGCAACGTCATCCGGGTGGTGATGCCGGAGCTGACGCAGGAGCGGCGCAAGGAGTACGTCAAGGTCGTCGGGCACAAGGCCGAGGAGGCACGGGTCTCCGTGCGCAACATCCGCCGGCACGCCAAGGACCTGATCGAGAAGGCCGTCAAGGACGGCGACATCGGCGAGGACGAGGGCAAGCGCGCCGAGAAGGACCTCGACGCCACGACCAAGAAGCACATCGACCAGATCGACGAGATGCTCAAGAACAAGGAAGCCGAGCTGCTGCAGGTCTGATGCCGGAGCAGCCACGACCGCACCAGGAGACGAAGGCTTCCCCGGGAACCGCCGGGGAAGCCTTCTCGCCGCGGCCCCGGCCGGCCC
>NZ_JBHVDI010000258.1:0-2661 GCF_042802875.1 Kocuria sp. NPDC057446
CGCTCCTGCCGTGCGAGGGGGCGCTGCGGCGCCCGGACCCGGGCCCGGCCGGGGTGAGAGGATGCGGGCATGACCACCACGCGCAGACCGATCTACGTCCTCAACGGCCCCAACCTCAACCTGCTCGGCGTCCGGCGCCCGGAGGTGTACGGCACCACGACGCTCGCGGACATCGAGGCGGCGGTCCGCGCCCGGGCCGCCGCGGGCGGCTGGGACGTCGAGTTCCACCAGTCGAACCACGAGGGCGTGCTGGTGGACCGGATCCAGGAGGCCCGCACCGGGGGCTCCGCGATCATCATCAATCCCGCGGCCTTCACCCACTACTCGATCGCGATCCACGACGCGCTCGAGGCCGCGGAGCTGCCCGTGGTCGAGGTGCACCTGTCCAACGTGCACCGGCGCGAGGCGTTCCGGCACACGTCCTACGTGTCGCTGCAGGCGGACGTGGTCATCGCCGGGGCCGGGGCCTTCGGCTACGAGATGGCCCTCCAGCACCTGCTGCGGACCCTGGCGGGCTGACGGCTCAGGCCGCGCAGCGCCCGGAGTCCACGGCCCGGGTGCGGCCCGCGGCGGCGTCCAGCGCCCCGCGCAGCTCGTCCAGGGTGAGGGCGTAGCCCACCTGCCCCTCGAGGGCCTTCGCGAAGACGACGCCGACGACGGAGCCGTCCTGCGCCACGAGCGGGCCGCCCGAGTTGCCCTGCTGCACCTGGCCGGCCAGCTGGATGATCTCCATGGTCCCGCCGGTGCCCTGCACGGGTGCGAGCGCCGTGCCCTGCACGGTGGCGGGCCCCGCGGCGAAGGGCCCGCCCAGCGGATAGCCCATGAAGGCGACCGAGTCCCCGGGCGCGGGGTCCTGCCCGAGCGTCAGTGCGCCCAGCGGCAGGGACGGCGCGGAGAGGACGGCGAGGTCGGTGGCCGGGTCGTAGTGCACGACGGCTGCGGGGTGCACCTGGCCGTCCCGCGTCTGCACCACCGGCTCGTCCACCCCGGCCACCACGTGGGCGTTGGTCACCACCTGACCGGCTGCGGTCACGAAGCCCGAGCCCGTCTGGTTCTGCCGGCACTCCACCGCCATGCCGTAGACCTGCACCACGGAGCGCCCGGCCTCCTGCAGCGCGGGCGTGCTCGTGCTCTCGTCCGGGGCCTCCTCGGCGGGGAAGAGCAGCTCGTCGAGCTGCCGGATCCCGGTGGCCCCGCCCACGGCGTCCCGGGCCTCGGTCACGGCCGCGCGCACGGGTCCCGGGGTGTGCTCGTCGATCGTGCGCAGCACGGTCGAGGACGCCACCTGCTGGGACAGGGCCGGGACGCCGAGCTGGCCGACGAGCGAGCCGAGCAGCGAGAGCACGAGCGCGGCGACGGCGACGTCGAGGGCCGCCCCGGCGATCCGGTTGAGCGCGCCCAGGCGCATCCGCTCGGTCACGGCGGACAGGGCCCGGCCCAGCAGCCCCCCCAGCATCTGACCGGCCACCAGCAGGACCAGGACCGTGGCGAGCACCGCGCCCACCCGGTACTGGGCGTCCACCTGCGCGCTCACCCAGGGCGCCGCCGAGAACGCCGCCACCCCGCCGAGCACGAGGCCGGCCAGGGAGAACAGGGAGTTGAAGAAGCCGCGGCTGAACCCGTAGAAGAGGTAGCCCAGCAGCACCACGGCCAGCAGGACGTCGAGCAGGTTGAAGGACGGGGACATCGGTTTCCTCTGCGGGGTCTTCGGGGCCGGGGCCGGGGAGCGAGCCACCAGCATAGGGAGCGCGGCTGGGAGATCCGTGGAGCGGGCCCGCCGCGGCCCCCCGGCCCGCCGCGCCCCTCCTTGGGATTCGCGGGCAGGAGACACTACAGTGAACGTCAGGTACGTTAGGTCGCTCACACACAGGTGCGGGCGACTCCCGCTGACATCGGCCGCCGCGGGCCACGGCCCGGCGGCGGCCCACTTGAGGAGAACCATGGATATCGACGTCCTCCGCCGCGCTCCCCTGTTCGCGTCCCTGGACGACCAGGCCTTCGCCGCCCTCACCGAGGAGCTGACCGAGGTCGACCTCTCGCGCGGGTCCACGCTCTTCCACGAGGGCGATCCGGGCGACCAGCTCTACTTCATCGTCTCGGGCAAGATCAAGCTCGGCCGCACCGCCCCCGACGGCCGCGAGAGCCTCGTGGCGATCATGGGCCCGGGCGAGCTGTTCGGCGAGATGGCCCTGTTCGACCCGAGCCCCCGCTCCACGTCCGCGACCGCCGTGTCCGAGACGCGCCTGGCCGGGCTCAAGCACGACAACCTCAAGAAGGTCATCGAGCGCTCCCCCGACGTCTCCGCGCAGCTGCTGCAGGCCCTGGCCCGCCGGCTGCGGCGCACCAACGAGAGCCTCGCCGACCTGGTCTTCTCCGACGTGCCCGGCCGCGTGGCCAAGGCGCTGCTGGACCTGGCCGACCGCTTCGGCCGCCCCGCCACCGACGGCATCCTCGTGGCGCACGAGCTGACCCAGGAGGAGCTGGCGCAGCTCGTCGGCGCCTCCCGCGAGACGGTGAACAAGGCGCTGGCCGAGTTCGTCCAGCGCGGCTGGATCCGGCTCGAGGCCCGCGCCGTGGTGATCCTGGACCTGCAGCGGCTCAAGCAGCGCAGCCGCTGAGACCTGCCCGCGGCGCGGGACGGCCCGGTCACCCACGGGGGGC
>NZ_JBHVDI010000259.1:0-2585 GCF_042802875.1 Kocuria sp. NPDC057446
GTCCTCGGCCTGGCCGCGGCCGGCACCTCGGCGGCGCTCACCGCGTGCGCCGCCGAGGACCCGGCGGCGTCCGGCGGCGCCGGGTCCGCGGCGGAGGAGGCCGCCCCCGTGGACGCGGGCCCGGTGGAGGACCTCCCGGTCGGCTCGGCCGTGAAGGTCGACCGGGACGGCGTGCAGGCCGTCGTGGGGCGTCCGGACGAGGACACGGTCGTCGCGTTCTCCCCCGTATGCCCGCACCAGGGGTGCATGGTGGCCCCGCGGGAGGAGCAGTACGTCTGCCCGTGCCACTCGTCGCAGTTCGACCTCAGGACGGGCGCCGTGCTGGCGGGGCCGGCCGAGACCGGCCTGGAGCCCTATCCCGCCCGCGTGGCGGACGGCCGGATCCTGCTGGGCTGAGCCCCGGGCTCAGCCCCGGTGCGAGCGTGGCAGCGACGCCCCGCGGGCGTCGTCCTCGGCGGTGCCGGGCACGGCCTCCTCGCCGGGGGCGCCGTCCCGCACCGGGCGCGCATAGGGCACGCGGGTGCCGAGCACGGACGCCAGCGTGTCCTGGGCGACGCGCTGGGCGGTGAGCCCCACCCGCGCGAGGACCTGGGAGCGGGAGCCGTGCAGCAGGAACTCCGTGGGCAGGCCCACCTCGTTGAGCGCGGTGTCGACCCCCGCAGCCCGCATCTCCTGGCGGATCCGGGAGCCGATCCCGCCGGCCCGCACGCCGTCCTCGACGACCACCACGATCCGGTGCTGGGCCGCGAGCTCGATGACGGAGACCGGCACGGGCAGCACCCACCGGGGGTCGACCACTGTCGAGGAGACGCCGTGGGCCTCGAGCCGGTCGGCGACGTCCAGCGCCAGGGCGCTCATGGCGCCGACGGACACGAGCAGGACGTCACGGCGGGCGCCCTCCGTCCCGCTCTCCCCGCCGCGGCGCGCGAGGACGTCCACCCCGTCCCTCAGCCGCTCCACGGCCGGGACGGGGGCGCCCACGGCGCCCTTGGGATACCGGATGACGGTCGGGGCGTCGTCGACGGCGACCGCCTCGCGCAGCTCCTCGGTGAGGGTCGGCTCGTCGCGCGGGGCGGCGAGGTGCAGCCCGGGCACGATCTGGAGCAGCGCCAGGTCCCACATGCCGTGGTGGCTGGGGCCGTCGGGGCCGGTCACCCCGGCGCGGTCGAGGACCACCGTGACCCCGGCCCGGTGCAGGGCCACGTCCATCAGGAGCTGGTCGAAGCCGCGGTTGAGGAACGTGGCGTAGAGCGCCACCACGGGGTGCAGCCCGCCGTAGGCCATGCCGGCGGCCATGGCGATGGCGTGCTGCTCGGCGATGCCCACGTCCACGACGCGCCCGGGGTGGGCGGCCTGCATCTTCTGCAGCCCGACGGGGATGAGCATGGCCCCGGTGATGCCGACGACGTCCTCGCGCTCGTCGGCGATGCGGGCGATCTCGTCGCGGAACACCGCCGTCCAGCTGCGCTCGGAGCTCGTGGCCGTGGAGCGCCCCGTGACGGGGTCGATGACGCCCACGGCGTGGAACTGGTCGTCCACGTTGGCGGTCGCGGGCCCGTAGCCGTGGCCCTTCTCCGTGATCGCGTGCACGATGACGGGGCCGCCGTAGTTCTTGGCGTTGCTCAGCGCCTGTTCGACGGCCTCGAGGTCGTGCCCGTCCACGGGGCCGACGTACTTCATGCCGAGGTCCTCGAAGATGCCCTGGGGCACCACCACGTCCTTGATCCCCTGCTTCATCCCGTGCAGGCCCCGGTAGAACATCCCGCCCACGGGACCGGAGTGCTTCAGCAGGTCCTTGACCGTCTCGAGGGTCTGCTCGTAGCGGCGGTCGGTGCGCACGGCGTCCACGCCCTGCTGCACGCTGGCCTGGAGCTCCGCGAGATGGTTGGCGAAGCCGCCCACGGTGGGGGCGTAGGACCGGCCGTTGTCGTTGACCACGATCACGACCTTGCGGTCCCGGTCGGAGGCGATGTTGTTGACGGCCTCCCAGGCCATGCCGCCCGTGAGCGCGCCGTCCCCCACCAGCACGACGGTGTGCCGGTCGTGCTGGCCGGTCATGGCGTAGCCCCGGGAGATGCCGTCGGCCCAGGACAGGGAGGAGGACGCGTGCGAGGACTCGACGATGTCGTGCTCGGACTCCCGGCGGTCCGGGTAGCCGGCGAGCCCGCCCTCCTGGCGCAGGGTCTCGAAGTTCTTGCGGCCCGTGAGCAGCTTGTGCACGTAGGACTGGTGGCCGGTGTCGAAGACCACGGAGTCCTTGGGCGAGTCGAAGACCCGGTGCACCCCGAGGGTCAGCTCGACGACCCCCAGGTTGGGTCCCAGGTGCCCGCCCGTGGCGGAGACGTGGGTGACGAGGAACTCGCGGATCTCCTCGGCCAGCCGGCTCAGCTCTGCCCGGCTCAGCCCCGCGAGGTCCTCGGGCCCGGACACCCGCTCCAGCACGCTCATGGTTTCTCCCGCAGTCCTCGCCCGTCGTGGTCGCGCACGCCGTCCGTCCCGGGGGGCCCGGGCGGCGCGCTCCCCCGATCCTACTCGTTCGCCCCGACAGGGCCGTCAGCGCGCAGGGGCCCGGTCCGTTCCCGGAC
>NZ_JBHVDI010000260.1:0-2582 GCF_042802875.1 Kocuria sp. NPDC057446
GCCGCTCATCACGAGCGGCGGGGCCTTCACGTTCCACGTCAGTCCAGGTACTTGAGCGTTCCGAGCTCTGCCGGAGCGGGGCTGGTTCGTGTCCCTGGTTTCTTGGGAGGGCCGAGCTGTTCGCGGCGGATGTAGTCGACCAGTTTGCCGAGGAGCCCTCCGGCGAGGAACACGAGGAAGGTGGGAATCCAGGCGTCGGTCGGCGCGTCCAGTCCCAGTGATCCGGGGGCGGCAGCGGCCCACAGCACGGTCACCAGGTTCAGCACCAGTGCGGCCATCAAGAGGCTGCGGCGGGCCAGCACGACGGTGTGGAACGTGCAGAGGAACATCGCGACCCACAGGACGACGATCATGTACCCATCATGGACCTCGAGCGTGCCCAGCGGAACGGTTCAGGACCAGGATCTCTCGGCGATCAGCAGGTGGCGCCAGAGGTATCCGGCCGCCACGCCGGCACCGGCGACCGCGACGGTGGCCGCCGGCAGCAGACCGGGGCCAGCGGCGTCCCAGGGCGCATCGGCGTAGACGGACAACCCCAGGGTGGGGCCGGACAGGATCCCGATGACCGCTTCCCGGCCCAGCCCGGCGGGCAGCGCGTGGCGCAGCGCGAGGACGGCGAAGAGCAGGACCCAGAGCACGACGATCATGGCTCCAGGGTGTGCCGCGGCCGCGGCTGGGCGAGCGCACCTGGTCCCCGCTCGGCGTGGCCGGCGCTCGGTCGAGGTCGGATGTTCCCCGGCGAGCAGAGCGAGCGCGGCCAGTGGCCCGCGGCGATCGACACCAGCGACCGGGGCTGGGACACGGACAGTTCCCGGCTGCTGGCCACTCATGACGGCGTCGGGTGCTACGCAGTCGCCGGCAAGGAAGGCGACGGCCTGATCACCTTCGACCCGGCCTCGACCGAGGACCGGGTGGCCGGGTGCTCACCGGGCGGGTGTGTGGGCACCAGCGGTCAGGTGGGCGTCACGACGGACTTCGTGTCGGTTCCGCTCGAAGTTTGAGCTGTTTGTCCGTGTGAAAAGTGAGCACCTCGCGGGGTTGTTCTAGTCTGCCCGTCCGGTCTCGGTGACGGAAGGCAGGGTCTTGATGCTGGTGTGCCGGATGCGGTAGCTGGTGCCCTTGGTGGTGGTGTTCTCGGCGGAGGAGTCCTACCGGGTGACCGGGGCGATCCACTGTCGGGTCGATCATGTGGCCGATGAACGCGCTGCGGGCACGGGGCGGGCCGGGGGCCGAGGCAACTGAGCCGGCGCCACAACGCTTCGTCCAGGGATGGTGCAGGTGCCCGTGGCGGCGTGGCGCTCGGCGTTCGACAGGCGAAGAAGCTGGCGCGGGCGCAGCAGCAGGTCGAGCAACAGGTCGTCAGCCCGGATCGTGGCCGCGGGCCAGTGTCGAAAGCTGCTCCATGTCCATGTCCATGTCCATGTCGATGTCGTGGACCAGCGCATCGGCGTGGCGACGCACCCGCCACCATTGCGACCTCTCACGGCGGCCCTGCTAGGTTCGCGTCATGATGATCGAGGTGGAGCTGCGCGAGTGGGAGCAGCAGTGCTGCGGCGACCCGTTCCGGATCGGCTCGGCCGTCACCTGGAAGCTGGTGGCCCGCGACCCGGACGAGGACGGCGACCGGCCGATGCCTGGGTACTGGGAGGAGCACCACGACCAGACGCCGGAGAACGTGCCGCACCTGCCGGTGACCGGCACGGTGCGCTCCGCCCAGGCGTTGCACTACGCCTTCGACGAGGGCCCGAACCCGGGCGAGCTCACCGTGCGCCCCGGCAGCGAAGTGGCTGTGGATCTCGACGCCGTCCCCGGTGCCGGGACACAGCTGGCGGGGTGCACACGCGAGCACGAAGTGCTGGCCTACCGGGTGCAGCTGGAGGTCGCCGTGGGCGCGGAGCTGCCGGCCTATGTCGCCGACGACCAGGACGACTGGTTCGAGCAGGACTGACTGCGGGGGACGTCGGCGACCCAGGCCGAGGGTTGCTCAGCCGGCGACGTCGAGGCCTGCGCTCCACGGTAGCCGCGGGCGTCGGCCGGTGCGGTCGGCGGTGTGCCGGGTGCGAAGACAGATTTAGGAGCGGCGGACGCGGAAGGCCTCCGTCCCGGTCAGCACGGTCACCGGCAGGAGAGCAGTCCACAGGTCCGGAAGGATCAGCGCGCTGAAGACAATGGCCAGGACGAGGGGAACGAGTACGACCAGCTCTTCGACGGTGACGCAGGCGGCTACCCCGACCGCGGTGCGCACCTCGGCGCGGGCGGGGAGCTCGCCGGTCCTCGCGGTGGTCGCGGTCGCCTAGGCCCACGGTGCCTGACCGAAGAGCGGATCGATGCGAGGGCGTGGAGGACCGGTGTGGCGCTGGACGATCGCCGAGAGTCCGACGGCGGCCGCCAGGATCATCCACCGTGCCCACCACGGGCCGCCGTCACCGGTGGCATCCACCATCCACTCTGTGGCCGGAGGAGGGCTGATCGCCGAGGCGGCGACCGGTAGGCGACGAGCAGCCCAGGAACCTTCGTCCGTCACGACCCAGCCACACGCCGATCACTTCAGCGGTTCCAGGTTGAGCGGCACAGCGGTGGGG
>NZ_JBHVDI010000261.1:0-2533 GCF_042802875.1 Kocuria sp. NPDC057446
GGCTCCCGCCGGTCACGGGACAGTGTCGGAGTCGCCGTCGGCGCGCGGGCCGGCGTCGTCGTCCCGGCCGGTCCGTGCGGCCAGGCGGGCGAAGGGGCCGCCGGCCGCGCGCAGCTCGCGCGGTGTGCCGCGCTCCACGATGCGGCCGCCCTCCAGCACCACGACCTGGTCGGCGTTCTCGACCGTGGAGAGCCGGTGGGCGATGGTCAGGGTGGTGCGGTCGGCGGCCAGCCGGTCGAGGGCCTCCTGGACCTGCGCCTCGGTGGTGTTGTCCAGGGCGCTGGTGGCCTCGTCGAGGACCAGCACGGGCGGATTGCGCAGCACGGTCCGGGCGATGGCCAGGCGCTGCTGCTCCCCGCCGGAGAAGCGGTGGCCGCGCGCGCCGACCACGGTGTCCAGGCCGTCCGGCAGCCCGGCGACGGTGTCGGCGATGCGCGCGGCGCCCAGGGCGGCCCAGAGCTCGGCGTCGGAGGCCTCCGGCGCGGCGAGCAGCAGGTTCGCGCGCACGGTGGCGTGCACCAGGTAGCTCTCCTGGGAGACGACGCCCACGATCCAAGCGAGGTCCGCCGGGTCGAGGTCCCGCACGTCGACGCCGTCGATCGTCACCCGGCCGCGGGTGACGTCGTTGAGCCGCGGCAGCAGGGAGCCGAGGGTGCTCTTCCCCGAGCCGGTGGGACCGACCACCGCCGTGGTGCTCCCGGCCGGCAGCACCAGGTCGAGCTCGTCCAGGACCTCGGGGCCGTCGTCGTAGGCGTGGTCCACGCCCTCGAACCGGACCTCGCCGCGCACGGCGGCCGGGTCCAGCCGGACGGGCGCGGCGGGCGGGACGATCTGCGGCTCGAGGTCGAGGTACTCGAAGATCCGGCTGAAGAAGGCGAGGGCGGACACCCACTGCACCCCGATGTTCAGCAGACCCATCACCGGCCGGAAGATCGTCCCCTGCAGGGCGGTGAAGGCCACGAGGGTGCCGATGGTCATCCCGCCGCTGGTGGCGGGGAAGCCCGCGGCCAGGTAGATCACGGCGGGGATCGCGGCGAAGACGATCTGCATGGTGGCCATCCGCCAGCGCCCGGCGAGCTGGCTGCGCAGCTCCAGGCCCACGAGCCGGTCCGAGCGCTCGGTGAAGCGGGCCGCGTCCCGCGCGGTGGTGCCCAGGGTCTTCGCCAGCCGCACGCCCGAGACGGACAGCCCCTCCTCGACCTGGGTGTGCAACGCTGCGAGCTCCCGCTGGCGCTCGTCGGTGACGTCCCGGCGGATCAGGGCCACGCGGCGGGAGAGCCAGATCGCGGGCGGCAGCACCACCAGGGAGACGAGACTCATCGCCGGGGACAGCGCCACCATGGCCACGGCCGTGGCCACGGCGGTGGTGAGGTTGGACGCCACGCCCGTGGCGGAGCTCGTGACCACGGACTGCATCCCGGCGATGTCGTGGGTGAGCCGCGACTGCACCTCCCCGCCCCGGGTCCGGGTGAAGAAGCCCAGGGACTGGGCCTGCAGATGGGTGAAGAGCTGCACGCGCAGCGCGTGCATGACCCGCTGCCCCATGGCGGTGGCCAGCCAGGTCTGGACCACGCCGATCACGGCGGTCAGCGCCGCCACCCCGACCATCGAGGCGGTGAGCACCAGCAGCAGCCGGGTGTCGCCGCTCGGCAGGGCGTCGTCGATGACGCCGCGGACCAGGAACGGCTGGGCGAGGTTGACCACGGAGGACGCGGTGATGAGCACGACGACGAGCGCGATCGTGCCCCGGTGCGGGGCGAACAGGGCCGCGATCCGGCGCGGGCTGACGGGATGGCGGGCGAGCTGCCTCCGGTCCGCGGGGTCCGGCCGGGCGGTGCGGCCGCCACCGGTGCCACCGCCGGGCCCGGCACCGGGCAGGACGCCCGGCCCGGCGCCGCCCCCGCCGTCGTGCGCCGGGGCGCCGGTGCGTGCGGCACGATACGTCGTGGCCATGGGTCCTCCTCGGGAAGTATCAAGGAGGTTACCTCTCTATGAGGTAGCCCGCAAGGGCGGTAGGATGTCGCCATGCCCTACGACGATCCCGATCCGGCCCGGCTGGGGGACCTGCTGCACGCCGTCTTCCGCCGGCTCCGCCGCGGCTGGGCCGAGCAGCTGGCCCCCTTCGGCCTGACCCCGCACCAGTTCCGGGCGCTCGACGCCCTGGCCGGGTGCTCCGGCGGACCGGGGCACCGGCACGGCCCGGCCGGGGACTGCCGCCCCGGCGGCGGGTCCGGCAGCCTGCGCGTGAAGGACCTCGCCGACGCGCTGCGGATCGCCCCCCGGTCCGCCACCGAGGTGGTGGACCTGCTCGAGCGCCAGGAGCTCGTGGAGCGCGTGCCGGACCCGTCCGACCGGCGCGCCACCCTGGTGGCGCTGACGCCCCGGGGCGCCGCCCTGCGCGAGCAGGTCCGGAAGGACCGGCGCCGGGAGTCCGACGAGTACTTCTCGCGGCTGGACCCGGAGGACCGGGCCGAGCTGGAGCGGCTGCTCCGCCTGCTGACGGCGGACGGCCCCGGGCCGGGCTGAGCCCCGG
>NZ_JBHVDI010000262.1:0-2450 GCF_042802875.1 Kocuria sp. NPDC057446
GGGGTGGCCGGACCGCCGTCGTCGTCCGGTCGGGTGCTCAGCCGAGCTGCGCGGCGAGCGCGCGCAGGCGGGTCAGCGAGGAGTCCTTGCCCAGGATCTCGAGGGACTCGAACAGCGGCGGCGAGATCCGCCGGCCGGAGACGGCGGTGCGGACGGGGCCGAAGGCCAGGCGGGGCTTGATGCCCAGGCCGTCCACGATGGCCTCCCGGAGCGCGGTCTCGAGGGCGGCGGCGCTCCAGTCCTCGAGCGGCTCGAGGGCGGCGAGCGCGGCCCGCAGGACGTCGCCGGCGGAGTCCTTGAGCTGCTTGCGGGCGTCCTCGGCGACCTCGATCCCGTCGTCCGCGGCGAAGAGGAAGGACAGCAGCTCCGGCGCCTCGCCGAGCAGGTTCATCCGCTCCTGGACCAGCGGTGCGGCCCGGTCGAGGACGTCCTGCTGGCGCTCGTCCAGGGTCTCCCCCAGCACACCGCCGGCCTGGAGGTAGGGCACGAGCCGGTCGCGGAAGTCCTGGGGGGCGAGCCGGCGGACGTGCGTGCCGTTGATCGCCGTGGCCTTCTTGAGGTCGAACCGCGCGGGGTTCGCGAGCACGTCGTGCACGTCGAAGTGCGCCACGAGCTGGTCCACGGTGAAGACGTCCTCGTCCGCGGACAGGGACCAGCCCAGCAGGGCCAGGTAGTTGAGCAGCCCCTCGGGGATGAACCCGCTGTCCTTGAGGTGGAAGAGGCTGGACTCGGGGTCGCGCTTCGAGAGCTTCTTGTTGCCCTCGCCCATGACGTAGGGCAGGTGGCCGTACTCGGGCACGTACGGGGCGATGCCGATCTCGACCAGGACCCGGAACAGCGCGATCTGGCGGGGGGTGGAGGAGAGCAGGTCCTCGCCCCGCAGCACGTGGGTGATCCCCATGAGGGCGTCGTCCACGGGGTTGGTGAGCGTGTACAGCGGCTGCCCGTTGGCGCGCACCACCACGTAGTCCGGGATCGAGCCGGCCCGGAACACGATCTCGCCGCGGATCATGTCGTGCACCACGATGTCCTCGTCCGGCATCCGCAGCCGCAGCACGGGCTCCCGGCCCTCGGACCGGAAGACCGCGACCTGCTCCTCCGTGAGGTCCCGGTCGTAGTTGTCGTAGCCGAGCTTGGGGTCGCGGCCGGCCGCGCGGTGGCGGGCCTCGACCTCCTCGGGGGTCGAGTAGGCCTCGTAGACGGCCCCGTGCTCGCGGAGCCGGTTCGCCACGTCGCGGTAGACGTCGAGTCGCTGCGACTGCCGGTAGGGCGCGTGCGGGCCGCCGGTCTCCACGCCCTCGTCCCAGTCGATCCCGAGCCAGGCCAGCGCCTCCAGGAGCTGCTGGTAGCTCTCCTCGGAGTCGCGCTGCGTGTCGGTGTCCTCGACGCGGAAGACCATGGTGCCGCCGGTGTGCCGGGCGTGGGCCCAGTTGAACAGCGCGGTGCGGATCAGCCCCACGTGCGGGGTGCCCGTCGGGGACGGGCAGAAGCGCACGCGCACGGGCGAGGTGGTGGTCGGGGCGGAGGTGGCGGGCGTGTCGGTCATGGCTCTTTCGTGGATCGGTCGGGAGCGGGGCGGGGTGGTGCCCTGGGCGGGCGCACCGGTGCGTGGGGGACGGGGTCAGCGGCGCAGGACGGTCGGCAGGACGCCGATGCCCTCGACCTCCACCTCGATCCGGTCGCCCTCGTCGACGATGCCGACACCGGCGGGCGTGCCGGTGAGGATGACGTCGCCGGGCAGGAGCGTGAACGCCTGGGAGATGTAGGAGACGAGGAACGGGACGTCGAAGACCATGTCCCGGGTGCTGCCGTCCTGCTTGGTCTCGCCGTTGACGCGGCTGCGCACGGCGAGGGCGGAGGTGTCGAGGTCCGTCTCGATCCAGGGCCCGAGCGGGCAGGCCCCGTCGAAGCCCTTGGCGCGCGCCCACTGGCCGTCGGTCCTCTGGACGTCGCGGCCGGTGAGGTCGTTGGCGCATGTGTAGCCGAAGACCACCTCGGGCACGCGCTCGACGGGGACGTCCTTGCACATCCGCCCGACGACGACGGCGAGCTCGGCCTCGTAGGAGACCTGCTCGGTCCACGCGGGGAGGGTCACGGGGTCGCCGGGACCGGCCACGGACGTGTTCGGCTTGAAGAACAGCATCGGGGAGGCGGGCAGCTCGTTGCCCAGCTCCGCGGCGTGGTCGGCGTAGTTGCGGCCGACGCACACGATCTTGGAGCGCGGGATCACGGGGGCCAGGAGGCGGACGTCGGCGATGCCGTGGCGCTGCTGGGTGGGGTTGATCCCGGTGTAGAAGGGGTCGCCGGCGAGGACGGTGACCGTCTCCTCGCCGGGCGCCCCCTGCACTGCGCCGAAGTGGATCTCGCTGTCGACCGTGAACCTGGCAATTCGCATGCCACCAGGCTATCCCACGGCTCCCGGCCGCCCGCTCGGCCCCCGGTGCCACCAC
>NZ_JBHVDI010000263.1:0-2432 GCF_042802875.1 Kocuria sp. NPDC057446
CCCCGCGGGGAGTGCGGCCGCTGCCGTGCGTGCCGCCCGCGCAGGTCCGCGCGGGCGCTCAGCTCACGCGCTGAGCGATGAGAGGACCCGGTTGAAGGTCTCCGAGGGGCGCATCACCGAGAACGTCTTCGCGTCGTCCGGGCGGTAGTAGCCGCCGATGTCGGCGGGCCGGCCCTGCACGGAGAGCAGCTCCTCGTTGATCGCGTGCTCGTGCTCGGCCAGCTGCTCCGCCACGGAGGCGAAGGCCTGGGCGAGCTCGGCGTCCTCGTCCTGGCGCGCCAGCTCCTGGGCCCAGTACAGGGCCAGGTAGAAGTGGCTGCCGCGGTTGTCGATCTCGCCGGCCTTCCGGCTCGGGGACTTGTTCTCCTCGAGGAACGTGCCGGTGGCCCGGTCGAGGGTCTCGCCGAGGATCCGGGCGCGGGCGTTGTCGGCCGTGGTGGCCAGGTGGTCGAGACTCGCCGCGAGGGCGAGGAACTCGCCGAGGCTGTCCCAGCGCAGGTGGTTCTCCTCGACCAGCTGCTGGACGTGCTTCGGGGCGGACCCGCCCGCGCCGGTCTCGAACAGCCCGCCGCCGTTGATCAGCGGGACCACCGAGAGCATCTTGGCGGAGGTGCCCAGCTCGAGGATCGGGAACAGGTCCGTCAGGTAGTCGCGCAGCACGTTGCCGGTGACCGAGATGGTGTCCTCGCCGCGGCGGATCCGCTCGATCGAGAACGCGGTGGCCTCCTCGGGGGACATGATCTCGATCTGCAGGCCCTCGGTGTCGTGCTCGGTCAGGTACTGCTCGACCTTGGCGATGAGGTTGGTGTCGTGGGCGCGGGTGCGGTCCAGCCAGAACACGGCCGGGGTCTCGGAGGCGCGGGCCCGGGTCACGGCGAGCTTGACCCAGTCGCGGATGGCGACGTCCTTGGTCTGGCAGGCGCGCCAGATGTCGCCGGGGGAGACCTCGTGCTCGATGAGCACGGCGCCGGAGGAGTCGACGACCTGGACCGTGCCGGCCGCGGGGATCTCGAAGGTCTTGTCGTGGGAGCCGTACTCCTCGGCCTTCATGGCCATGAGGCCCACGTTCGGCACCGAGCCCATGGTGGTGGGGTCGAACGCGCCGTTGGCGCGGCAGTCGTCGATGACCACCTGGTAGACCCCGGCGTAGGAGCTGTCCGGCAGCACCGCGAGGGTGTCGGCCTCCTCGCCGTCGGGGCCCCACATGTGCCCGGAGGTGCGGATCATGGCCGGCATCGACGCGTCGACGATGACGTCGGAGGGCACGTGCAGGTTCGTGATGCCCTTGTCGGAGTTCACCATGGCGAGCTTCGGCCCCTCGGCGAGGCCCTTGTCCACGGCGGCCCGCACGTCGTCGCGCAGCTCGGCGGGCAGGGCGTCGAGGCCGTTGAGGATCGCAGCGAGCCCGTTGGCGGGGGACAGGCCCGCCTTCTCGAGGGCCGCGCCGTGGGCGGCGAAGAGCTCCGGGAAGAAGGCCTCGATCACGTGGCCGAAGATGATCGGGTCCGAGACCTTCATCATGGTGGCCTTCAGGTGCACCGAGAGCAGCACGTCCTCCCGCTGGGCCCGCTCGACCTGCTCCGCGAGGAACGCGTCCAGGGCGGCGGCGCGCATCACGGTGCCGTCCACGACCTCACCGGCCAGCACGGGGACGGAGTCCTTGAGCACCGTGGTGCTGCCGTCCTCGCCCACCAGGCGGATCGTCAGCGTGTCGTCGTCCGCCATGACCACGGACTTCTCGTTGTCCCGGAAGTCGTCGGCGCCCATCGTGGCGACGTTCGTCCTCGACTCCGCCGTCCACTCGCCCATCCGGTGCGGGTTCTTGCGGACGTAGTTCTTCACCGAGGCGGGAGCGCGGCGGTCCGAGTTGCCCTCGCGCAGCACCGGGTTGACCGCCGAGCCCTTGATCTTGTCGTAGCGGGCCCGAACCTCCTTCTCCTCCTCGGAGCGCGGCTCGTCCGGGTAGTCCGGGAGGTCGACGCCCTGCTCCTGCAGCTCCTTGACCGCGGCCTTGAGCTGCGGGACGGAGGCGGAGATGTTGGGCAGCTTGATGATGTTGGCCTCGGGCTTCTTGGCCAGCTCGCCGAGCTCCGCGAGGGCGTCGTCGACCCGCTGGTCCTCGGGCAGGCGGTCGCTGAAGGCCGCCACGATGCGCCCCGCCAGGGAGATGTCCCGGGTCTCCACCTCGACGCCGGCGGTCGAGGCGTAGGCCTCGATGATCGGCTTGAACGAGTAGGTGGCGAGCAGGGGCGCCTCGTCGGTGCGGGTGTAGATGATCTTGGCCATGTGCGGGCAGTCTCCCAGGATGTCGTCGGACCGGTGGTGGTGCTTCCTGGTGCCAAGATACCCGAGGCGGCGGCCCGCCCGCTGGCCGGCCGACGGGCGCGGCCGGTCCCGCCACGGCCACGGGCCCGTTCCCCGCGGGGAACGGG
>NZ_JBHVDI010000264.1:0-2409 GCF_042802875.1 Kocuria sp. NPDC057446
GGTGCCGTGTCTGCACGGCACCCACCGGTCCGTCGGACGCGCCGGGAGGGGGTGCGCTCCCCGCGCGGGGGCGGGGCCGGGTGCCGGCCCCTCACCACCGGATCAGCAGTGGTACGTGTCGGTCGGCGCCTCGAAGTGGACGTCGTAGCCCTCGGGGATGCGCAGGCCGAAGGCCCCGGCCAGGCCCAGGATCTTCTTGGCGCGGGCGAGGCGCGGCAGGTCGGAGCCGTTGCGGATCTCCCCGCCGTCGGCGTCGAACTCCTGGAGGAACTCGGTGGCCCAGGACAGCTCGGACAGGGACGGGCTCAGGCCCTCGTTGACCGTGGCGGTCTGCTCGGGCATCAGGCACAGCTTGCCGGTCATGCCGAACTCCAGGGTCACGGCCGTGGCCTCGGCGAGCTTGGGGCCCAGCGCCCCGACGGCGGGCCCGTCGATGGGCCCGGGCAGGTTGGCGGCGCGGGAGGCGATGGTGAACTGCGAGCGCGTGTAGGCCAGCGTCATGGGGTTCTCGCCGAAGCCCGTGTCGCGCCGGAAGTCGCCCAGGCCGAAGCCGAGGCGGTACGTGGAGCGGGCGCCGGCGATGGCCTGCAGGTGCTGCACGCCGCGGGCCGTCTCGACGAGCGCGACGATCCTCGTGTCCTGGAGCAGCTCCGCGGTGCGGGTGACGTGCTCGGGGGACTCGACCATGGCCAGCATGACGCCGTCGAGACCGCGGACGCCGGCCAGGGCGCGGAGGTCCTCCTCCCACCACTGGGTGCCGAAGCCGTTGATCCGCACCCACGCGTGGTGCTGCTCGCCGTGCTCGTCCCGGGCGTCCAGCCAGCTGATGACGTTGCGGCGGGCCCGCTCCTTGTCCTTGGGCGCCACCGAGTCCTCGATGTCGAGGACGACGACGTCGGCCGCGCTCGCCCGGGCCGCCGCGAACCGCTCGGCCTGGGCGCCGTTGACGAGCAGCCAGGAGCGGGCGAGCTCCGGGCCGACCGCGGGAGCGGCGGCCTGGGGAACCAGCGGCAGGGACGAGGTGGTCGGGGTCGTCGACGAGGTCTCGATCGAGGTGGCAGTCATGGGGGCGTACCCGTTCTCCGTGAGGTGCAGCGAGCTGCGGTGCAGACATGTGCCGGGCCACCCGTGCTGGGAGGGCTGGTGCTGCCCGGCGGAACCGTGACCGGTGCCGGGCCCGCGGGAACGATCGCGTCGCGGGGGTCCGGCCGGTGCGTGCCCCGGACCGGGGATCGCGAGGTGGGCGAGCCGGTCCGTGCGCGCTGGATCAACGCGCTCGGCAGGTGCGGTGAGTCCACCGTAACGCAGATCACAGGAGGACGCCACCCGTCGGCGCGCACGTCCCCCCGGGATCGGCCGCGGACCCCGACGAGGGGCGGCGGACCGGGCCCGGGCTCAGGAGCGGCGCGCCGTGCGGGCGGTGGCGGGCGCGGTCCAGGGGTCCTCCGGCCAGGGGTGCTTGGGGTAGCGGCCGCGCATCTCGGCGCGGACCTGGGCGTAGGGGCCGGACCAGAACGAGGCGAGGTCGTCGGTCACGGCCAGTGGCCGGCCGGCCGGGGAGAGCAGGTGGAACAGGACCGGGACGCGGCCGCCGGCCACCGCCGGGGACGCCGCCCAGCCGAAGCACTCCTGGAGCTTGACGCTGACCACGGGCCGGCCCTCCGGGTCGTCGGCGGCCGGGTAGTCTATCCGGGCGCGGGAGCCGCTGGCCACGACCAGCCGCTCGGGCGCGAGCTCGTCGAGGCGGGCGGCCTCCGGCCACGGCAGCAGCCGCCGCAGGGGTGCGGCGAGATCGACCCGGCCACCGCCGGCGAGGGCGTCGAGCTCGGGGGCGAGCCAGTCGTCGAGCCGGTCGAGCAGCGCGGCGTCGGCCACGTCGGGCCACGGGTCCCCGAGCCGGTGGTGGAGCAGCGCGAGCCGGCGCCGGAGCCGGTCGGCGCCGTCCGACCAGCCGAGCAGCCCTGGGCCCTGCTCGGCCAGGGCGGAGCGCACGGCCTGCCGGGCCGCCTCCGGCGCGGGCCGCACGGGCGTCGAGGACAGCTCGATCGCCCCGAGCGCCCGGACCCGGCGGGCGCTCGCCCGCCCGTTCTCGAACCGGGTGCGGACCTCGTCGGTGAGCAGGTGCTCCGCGCAGCGCTCGGCGAGGGGACGGTCCAGCGCCGCGGCGGCGCGGACCACGGCCCCGGTCCCGGCGGCGGCCTGGCCGGCCGCCCGGGTGACGTCGGCGACGGCCAGCCACTCGTGGCCTGCCAGACCGCTCCCGGGCGCCAGGCCCGCGCGGGTCCCGGAGGCGAGCAGGTACGTGTCCCCGACCTTGCGGGCGACCCGCTCCGGCAGGGCCAGCGCCACCACGGCGCCGGTGGTGAGCCCGGCCGGGACGTCCCCGGCCGCCGGCGGCCCTGCCGGCCC
>NZ_JBHVDI010000265.1:0-2352 GCF_042802875.1 Kocuria sp. NPDC057446
TAAGAGACTGGAGGAGGAGTCCCCGCGCGCGGGGGCTCCTCCTCCTTCCGTGCCCCGCCCCGTGTCCCCGGCGGAGCCGCCGGCTCGAGGGGCGGGGCTCAGGGGGCGGGGATCAGAGGGCCAGTGCGCGGGCGGGGGTGTCCGCGGCGGAGGGCTTTCCCGCGTAGGCTCCCCGGAGTGCGGCGGCGGGGTGGGTGTCGAGCACCTTGGTCTGCCCCGCACCGTAGAGGTTCTCGCGCAGCGTGGTGCCCTCGTACCCGGTCCGGTAGCGGCCGCGCTTCTGCAGCTCCGGGACGACCCACTCCACGAAGTCCTCGAACGAGCCCGGGGACACGTGGTAGGCGAGGTTGATGCCGTCCAGCCCGCCGTCGTCGATCCACCGCTCGAGCTCGTCGGCCACGGTCTGCGGGGAGCCCACGATCGGCACGCCCATGCCGCCCATCGAGATGTGCCTCGCGACCTCCTTGACCGTCCACTTCCGGTGCGGGTCGGCCGTGGTGAAGGGCGTCAGGAAGGACTGGATCGAATCGGTCTTGATGTACTCCAGGACGTCGTTCTCGTCGTAGCGCCCCAGGTCCACGCCGGACCAGCCGCCCACGAGGCCCAGCGCGCCGTCGGCGTCCGCGTAGCGCTCGTAGTCGCGGCGCTTCTGCTCGGCCTTCGCGTCGGTCTCGTCGACGATCACGTGCAGCATCGCGAAGATCTTGAGGTCGTCCCGGCCCCGCCCCTGGGCCTGCGCCTCGTCGCGCAGCTTGTCGGTGACCACGCGGGTCAGGTCCGGGCGGATGCCGCCCACGAACACCGCCTCGGCGTGGCGGCCGGCGAACGCGCGCCCGCGGGTGGACGCGCCGGCCTGGAAGATCAGCGGCGTGCGCTGCGGGGACGGCTCGGTCAGCCCGATGCCGGGCACGTCGAAGTACTTGCCGTGGTGCTGGATGGGGTGGACGAGCGCCGGGTCGGCGAAGACCCCGTTGGCCCGGTCCCGCTTGACCGCCCCGTCCTCCCAGGAGCCCTCCCACAGCTTGTAGCAGACCTCCATGAACTCCTCGGCGATCTCGTAGCGCTCGTCGTGGGAGATCTGCTCCGTGAGCCCGTGGTTCTCGGCGGCGGACTTCAGGTAGGACGTCACCACGTTGAAGCCCATCCGGCCCTTCGTGAGGTGGTCCAGCGTCGCGAACTTCCGGGCCAGCGGGTACGGCTGCTCGTAGGTGATCGCGCTGGTCACCCCGAAGCCCAGGTGCTTCGTCACGGCCGCCATCGCGGAGATCTGCATGAAGGGGTCGTTGACCGGGATCTGCGTGGCGTCCCGGATCACGGGCGCCGCGGAGTTCTGGTAGACGTCGTAGTAGCCGACGACGTCCGCGAGGAACAGCGCGTCGAAGAGTCCCCTCTCCAGGAGCTGGGCGACGTCCGTCCAGTACTCGATCGTGTTGTACTCGTCCGCCCGGGAGCGGGGGTGCTTCCACAGGCCGGGGGCCTGGTGCCCCACGCACGTCATGTCGAAGGCGTTCAGGGCGATGCGCTTGCTCAAGGGTGTTCCTCCCGGCTCGATGCCGACCCGCGCCCGTGCGTCGTGGAGACCTGCTCGCGGGTCCGACGCACTGGTGGGCGCCGTACTTGCCGCGGAGCACGTGCACCGCGGCCCGATGTTCATCTGGGGCACCCCGCTACGGGAGAGGGTTGCCGCCCGACCAGCCAGAGCTTCGCGTCGGGACTCGTCATCGTCGTCGTCGGACAGCTTACCGGCTCGCCCCGGACCCGGCGCAAGCCCCGGGCGGGCCGGCTTCCGGGCGGGGCCCAGCGGAATCCGGGCGGGCGGTCCTCAGGCGGGCGGCGCGAGGGGCGGGGTCCGGCGCGGGTCCAAGGTCCAGCCCCGCCCGAGCAGGGAGCGGAGCTCGATGAGCGGGCAGGTGTCCATGACCACGTCGAGCCCGGCCCGCTCCGCGCGGGCGGCGGCGGCCTCGTCGACGACGCCCAGCTGCAGCCACACCGCCGCGGCGCCCACGGCGACGGCCTGGTCCACGACCGCGCCGACACGGCGGGAGTTCACGAAGCAGTCCACCACGTCGATCGGTCCCGGCACCTCGGCGAGCGTGCGGTAGCCCGGCTCGCCGTGCACCGGTTCGCCCTTCGGGTTCACCGGGACGATCGTCATGCCGAGGTCGTCCCGGATCCGTCTCGCGACCGAGTGCGCCGGCCGGGCCGTGTTGCCGGTCAGCCCCACCACGGCCCACCGGCCGGGCCGGGTCATGAGACGGTCGATGACGGCGGGGTCGTTGCGGCTCATGCCCCCAGCCTGGCACGGAACCCGCTCGCCGTCCCGCGCGCCGGCACGTCCCGCCGACACGTGCC
>NZ_JBHVDI010000266.1:0-2352 GCF_042802875.1 Kocuria sp. NPDC057446
GCCCCGCACCGGGGCCGCCCCTTCGGCGTACCCGGACCCGGCGGCGTGTCCCGCGGCCCGGGATTGGTCCGGCGCCGGGGGCGGCGCGCATAATGGGACCACAATCAGTGGGACCACGAACGACGGGGCCGCCGGGCCCGCTGCGAGACGGGAGGTGCGGTGTGGACCCACGTGCACGCCGTCTCGCCCGCGGCTGGGCCGGGGCCGGCATCGCCACCTCCGCCGCCGTCCTCTCCCACGCCGCCGCCGACGGGCAGGCCCCGCCGGCGGTGCTCGTGCTCCTGTCCCTGGCCCTGTCCGGGCCGCTGTGCATCGCGCTGGCCGGCCGGGTGCTCTCCCGGTCCTCCCTGCTGCTGGGCGTGCTGCTCAGCCAGTCCGTCCTGCACGCCCTGTTCGCCGCCTCCGGCGGCGCCGGCGCGGTGTCCCGGGCCACCAGCTCCTCCCTGCACCACGCGGCCCAGCACGGCGCCGCGGCCGGCCCCTACGGGGCAGGTCCCGCGCTCGTGCTGGAGGTCCAGACCCACGCCGAGCACGGCGGCACCGCCATGGTCGTCGCGCACGTGCTGGCCGCGCTGGCCGCCTACGTGCTCATGCGCCACGGCGAGGTCGCGGCCGTGGTCCTGCTGGAGGCGCTCCGGCTGCGCGTGCGCCGCCGGCGACCGGTCCGGCCGTCCCCGGTGGTCGCCCACCGGCCCAGGTCCGTGCAGGCCGGGCGCCCGCACGTGCTGACCGACCAGGCGCTGCTGCGTCCCGTGCGCTCCCACCGCGGACCGCCGCGGCCCCGCCGTCGCCCCCTGCCGCCGGTCCTCCACCCGGGACCCGCCACGCTGCCCGCCGGCTGAACCGGCCGGCCGCGGGGCGCCGTCCGGGAACGCGGGCCCCGGCAGGACGTCCGACGGCCTCCGCACGCCGCCCGGCCGACCCGGCCCGGTGGCCCGGCCCGACGCCGCCCGGCCCACGAGGAGATCCCATGCCCACGCCCACCACCCGACACGCCGCCGCCCTGCTGACCGCGGGCGCGCTCACGCTCCTGCCCCTGCTGCCCGCCTCCGCGCACGACGAGCTCACCGCCGTCTCGCCGGAGCCCGGCTCCGTCCTGAGCACCGCCCCGGAGGAGCTCGAGCTGACCTTCTCCGGCGAGATCATGGACATCGGCCACCAGGTGCAGGTCACCGACTCCGAGGGGCGCTCCGTGACGGAGGGCCCGCTCGAGCCCGAGGGGAACCGGGTCGTCCAGCCCCTGGCCGAGGGCGGCGCGGAGGACGAGACCTACCGCGTGGTCTGGCGCGTCGTCTCCGGCGACGGGCACCCCATCGAGGGGACCTTCAGCTACGACGTCGGCTCCGGTGCCGAGCCCTCGGCGGAGCCGACCCCCGCGGAGGGGGAGGACACCGTCGCGAGCGCCCAGGACACCGCGGACCGCGCCTCGTCCGGGGACGTCCCGCTCTGGCTCGTCGCGGTCGTCGGCGGAGCCGTGGCCCTCGCCGTGCTCGGCCTGGTGAGCCTCGTGTCCAACCGGCGCCGCAAGGGCTGAACCGCCCGGGGCCGTCCGGGTCCCGTCCCTGCTCACCGCAGGCCCGCCGTCCCGGGGCGCACGCGCTGCGCCCCGGGACCGCCGCCGCACCGCCCTTCGGCGGCGTGCCGTCCGTCGCGCACGCCTCGTCAGCCACGTCCAGGAGCACCCATGCCCACGCCCACGCCCACGCCCACGTCCAGGTCCACCTCCATCGCCACGCCCTCCGCGCTGCTGCGCACCACCACCGTCCTCGCCCTCGCCGCCCTCGCGCTGACGGGGTGCACGTCCCCCGCCCAGGGCACGGCCCCGTCCGCCCCGTCCTCGCCCTCCCCGTCCGCGAGCCCCTCCTCCCACGACGACGGGGGCGCCGCCGCGCCGGAGCCGCTCGCCGTGGAGCAGCCCTGGGCGAAGGCGGGCCCCGCCGGAGGCATGACCGGCGTCTTCGGCACCCTGGTCAACGACGGCGAGGACCCGGTCGTGCTCACCGGCGCGGGCGCCGAGGGCGTCGCCGGGGCGGTCGAGCTGCACCGGACCGTGCTCGACCCCGCGAGCGGCAGCACGGTCATGCAGCGCACGGAGGAGCCGGTCCGCATCGCGCCGGGGGAGTCCTACGCCCTCGAGCCCGGGGCGGAGCACATCATGCTCCTGGACCTCCGGTGCGAGCTCCGGGCCGGCGACGAGCTCGAGCTCGTCCTGCGCTTCGAGGACGGGACCGAGCAGACGGTCACCGCCGCCGTCCGCGACTACGCGGGCGCCCGTGAGGAGTACGCCCCGGGCCACGGCGAGCACGACGGCCACGACGACCACGTCGAGCACCACGGGCACGACGGGAGCGG
>NZ_JBHVDI010000267.1:0-2337 GCF_042802875.1 Kocuria sp. NPDC057446
CCCGGGAGAGCATCCCGGGTGCGGGGCTCTTTCTCATGTCCGCGGCCCGTGCGCCTCAGCGGGCGCGCCGCGCCCGGGACCGGCGGGCGACGACGACGGCCGCCCCGGCCCCCAGCGCCGAGAGCCCCACGACCCGTCCCACGAGGGAGTCCCCGGTCGTGCCCTGCGCCGGGACCCGGGTCACGGTGCCCAGTGAGATGCGCGTGACCGTTCCCGGGACCACCTGCTGCCGTCCCGCCAGGAGCTGCCCTCCGGCCTCGGGGTCCTGCGGGACCAGTGCCCCCGACCCGGGGCGGTGGGCCGCGGCCGTGCCGGGACCGACCAGGGCGGCGCGCTCCAGGGCGGGCGGCTCCGCCGCGTCCGCGCCCGGCGGCGTGCCGCGGACCGCCTGGGCCCGGTCGTCGCCGGCGCGGCGCTCCTGCGCGGGAGCGTCACCGGCACGCTCCGGCTCGGCGGGGGCTCCCCCCGGTGCGTGCGGCACCTGCCCGCCGGGGGAGGACGGTGCGGCCGGCGGGGTGCTGCCGGCGTCCGGCGCCGGGGCTCCGCCCTCGGCCTCAGGGGTGGCCGCGGGGTCCGCCGGCGGGAGCGGATCGGCCGGCGCGTCGACGTCCGGGAGCCCGGGGGGAGGTGTGCTCGCGGGGGAGTCGGCGGTCGGCGGGGGAGACGGTTCGGTCTCGGCGGCGTGGGCCGCCCCCGGCGCGGGGGCGAGGAGGAGCAGGGCGGCCAGCGCCAGGGGGCGAAGGTGCATGGGGGCGGTCTCTCCGGGGGAAGCGAGGGGGGCTGGAGCACATCGTAACGTGACGTCGCTCCGCCCATCACGTTCACTAATGCAATACCCTGCTCATGTGACGGAACGGGCTGTTCCGCCGCACTCGCAGCTGTCCCCCCGGCTGTGCCCCCCGTCCTCTCTCCCCCCAAGAGGTCCTCATGAAGCTGCCCTCCTTCTCCCTGCCCACGACCACCCTGCCCGCCGCCCTCCTGGCCGGCGCGCTGCTCACCGGGACGATGGCCGGTACGGCCGCCCCGGCCCACGCCTCCACGATGAACTCGGTCCACACCGCCGCCGGCATCTCCTCCCAGTACCACCTCTACGACGACGGGGTGGACCGCTCGAAGTCCGTCGGGGTGGTCTTCTACTTCGACGGCGACGGCCAGTACTACGCCCAGCGTCCCAGCACCTCGGTGCTCAGGACCATGGCCGCCCGGGCCGCGGCGAAGAACATGATCCTGGTGGTGCCGGTCGCCCCGGCCAACCGGTCCTGGACCTCCAACAGCGAGGTGGTCGGAGACTGGTTCCGCGCCCTGGCGGCCAGGATCGTCGCCGAGCAGCGCATCGACGCGACCCGCGTCCACCTGGCCGGGTACTCCGGCGGCGCCGAATTCATCTCCACCGAGGTGCTCTCCGACCGCGCCGGCTGGATCCGCGGCGGCGGCTCGACCCTCATCGGTGGTGGCGGCGTCTACAACGGCAGGCTGGAGAGCACCCCCGACGCCGCGCTCAAGGCCACGGACCCGACCTGGTACGTCGGCTCCCTCGACAGCTACGGCGCCACCCAGCCGTCCACCTGGTCCGCGCTGGAGGCGGCCGGCAAGGGCGCCGCCGCCTACCAGAAGGCCGGGTTCGCCAAGGCCGACCGCGTGGTGATGCCCGGGCTGCACCACACCAACTACGACCTGGCCGACCTGGTCGGCGACGACGTGGACCGCCTCTACACCGGTGCGGCCCCGAAGCCGCAGACGGTCTCGCCGGCGGGCAACGACGTCGTCAACGGCTACCAGCTCACCGGCGCGATCGGGCGCGCGTGGGCCGCGCGGGGCGGCACGGCCTGGGCTACTCCGGTCAGCGCGGAGTACGCCTCCGGGCACGGCTCCGTCTACCAGCGCTTCGCGGGCGCCGACGGCCGGGACAAGGCCCTGTACTGGTCCAGGACCACGGGGACCCGGGTGGTCGACTACGGCGGGTCCATCGGCAAGAAGTTCGCGGCCGGCGGCTACGCGAGCAGCTACGGCGCGCCGCTGACGGACGAGCAGCGGGCCGCCGACGGCGGCGCCTACCAGCTCTTCGACGCGTCCGGGAAGCGGACCAAGATCCTGTGGTCCGCCCGCACCGGCTCGAACGCGGTCAAGGAGTACGGGGCCATCGGCCGGCAGTGGGCGGCGCTGGGCCACGAGCGGGGTCTGGGCTACCCGACCGGCGACGAGTTCAGCACCCCGAGTGGCGTGGCCCAGAACTACACCGGCGGGCGGATCGAGTGGAACGCCACCACCCGGGCCGTCACCGTGAGCCGGGGCTGACTCCCGGCACGCGGGGGCGGGTCCCGCAGGTGCCTCCTGCGG
>NZ_JBHVDI010000268.1:0-2314 GCF_042802875.1 Kocuria sp. NPDC057446
GGCGGAACCCGTGCCGGCGACCGCCCGACCGGAGCCGCCGAGGAGCGGACGCAGGACGACAGGAGGCAGGACGACCATGAGCACGGATGACCGCGACGACGCGGCGCGCCCCGAGGGGACACCCCCGCCGGGGGCCCCGGACGCCGGCCCGGGGAACCCGCCGGAGGGGCCCCGGGAGCACCCGGGGCTGCGCACCGCGGGGGAGCTCGTGGAGGGCGGCGGGCTCTCCGGCGGGCTCACGACACTCCTCTACGTGGTGATCGGGATGGGGTTCTGGAGTTTGGTAGGGTGGGGTGCGGATCGCGTGCTGGGAACCCGGTGGATCGTGGTCCTGGGAGCGTGCATCGGCGCCGCGTCCGGGATCTACGTCGTGTACCTCCACATGCAGGAGGGACTCCGTCGGAGTCCGTCCTCCGACGGTGCAGATCCTCACAACCCGCACCAGTCCGGCCCGGACTCGGCGCCCCGACCGTGACCACCGGCCAGAGCACTGCAGAAAGGACCCGCATTGAACGCCGCCCTCATCAGGCTCCCCGCCACCGGAGGATTCACCGCCCCGACCGTCGACGAGATGCACCTGCCCTACTTCTTCGAGGTGGGCTCCTTCGGCTTCGGGAAGCACACGCTGCTGATCCTCCTGTCGGTCGTCCTGATCGCGGGCTTCTTCATGTGGGCCATCCGCCGCAACGCGCTCGTCCCGTCGAAGTCGCAGTACCTCGCGGAGAGCGGCTACGGGTTCGTGCGCAACCACCTCGGCCGGGACATCATCGGTGAGAAGGAGTTCCGCCCCTACGTCCCGCTGCTGTTCACGTTCTTCTTCTTCATCCTGGTGAACAACCTCTTCGGTTCCATCCCGGTGCTGCAGCTGCCCACCCTCTCGCACGCCGGCTCGGCGTACGTCCTGGCGGGCATCGCCTACGTCACCTGGGTCTTCATGGGCATCAAGCGCCACGGCCTCGGCGGCTTCATGGGCAAGATGACCATGCCGCCGGACGTGCCGAAGGTCCTCTACATCTTCCTGATCCCGATCGAGTTCCTCTCGAACCTGATCATCCGCCCGGTCACGCACGCCCTGCGTGTGTTCGCCACGATGTTCGCCGGTCACCTGGCGCTCATGGTCGCCGCGTCCATGACGGGCTACCTGCTCTCGCAGGCGAGCGCCATCAGCGTGGTCGCCCTCGGCTCCACGGTGCTGGGCGTGTTCATCTACTTCCTGGAGATCCTGATCCAGGTCCTCCAGGCCTACATCTTCACCCTCCTCTTCGCCGTGTACGTCCAGGGCGCCCTGCAAGAGGGCCACTGACACCGGTGGAAGTACCGGTCCGGCCCCGGCCGGACCCCCGCAGTCCATCCCCGAAATGTTCAGAGCCGACACGGCTACGACGCCCGGCCCCCGGGCACCTAGAAAGGAAATACCCCTCATGACTGGTTCGCTCAGCGCTATTGGTTACGGTCTGGCTGCCATCGGCGGCGGCATCGGCGTGGGTCTGATCTTCGCCGCGTACATGCAGTCCGTCGCCCGCCAGCCGGAGTCGCAGCGCGTGCTCCAGCCGATGCTGTTCTTCGGCTTCGCCGTGGTCGAGGCGCTCGCGATTCTGGGCTTCGTGCTCGCGTTCATCGCCTGAGTGGCTGACCTAGTACACGTCCTTCCTAGAGAACAGGAATCGCGCACATGACACTGTTGCTGGCAGCCGAGGAAGGGGCGAACCCCCTCTTCCCCAATGTCTGGGAGATGCTGATCACCGGCATCGGGTTCCTGATCCTGCTCTTCCTCGTCGTCAAGTTCGTCGTGCCGGCGTTCGAGCGGGTCTACCGTGAGCGCACCGAGGCCATCGAGGGCGGTCTGGCCAAGGCCAAGGCCGCGCAGGCCGAGGCGGCCGCCGCACGCGACGAGTACAACCAGCAGCTCGAGAGCGCGCGCCTGGAGGCCCAGAAGATCCGCGAGGAGGCCCGGCTGGAGGGCGAGAAGATCCTGGCGGACTTCAAGGACCGGGCCAACGCCGAGTCGGCGCGGATCACCGAGAACGCGCACCGCACCATCGAGGCGGAGCGCTCGGCGGCCGTGGTCTCCCTGCGCAACGAGGTGGGCGCCCTGGCCACCACGCTCGCGGCGAAGATCGTGGGCGAGTCCCTCGACGACGACGCCCGGTCCAACCGGGTGGTCGACCGTTTCCTCGCCGACCTCGAGCAGGAGCAGGAGCGGAACGCAGGTGCGGCGCGGTAATGGCAGACGCAGCGAACGAATTCACCCAGCAGAACGCTCGTGAGGTCGAGCGCTGGGCCGGCTCCGCCAGGCCCGAGCTCGCCCGTGAGC
>NZ_JBHVDI010000269.1:0-2214 GCF_042802875.1 Kocuria sp. NPDC057446
GCCGCGACCCGACCGGTCGCGGCGCACCGGGGTGTCCCGGTGTTGGGGCGGAACCCGGTCCTCGCCTATCCTGGACGAGGATTCCCGTACCCCGACCAGAGGACTGATTCATGGCGCGCATCGGCGAGACCGCGGATCTGCTCAAGTGCTCCTTCTGCGGCAAGAGCCAGAAGCAGGTCCGCAAGCTCATCGCGGGCCCGCGCGTCTACATCTGCGACGAGTGCATCGAGCTGTGCAACGAGATCATCGAGGAGGAGCTGAGCGAGGTCAAGGACCTCGAGCAGCAGGAGCTGCCCACGCCCCACGAGATCTACCAGCACCTCCACCAGTACGTGATCGGGCAGGAGACGGCCAAGCGCGCGCTGGCCGTGGCCGTGTACAACCACTACAAGCGGGTCCGTGCCGGTGAGAACGGCAAGCCCCTGTCCCTGGCCACGGCGGCCGGGGACGAGGACGTGGAGATCGCCAAGTCCAACATCCTGCTGGTCGGGCCCACCGGTTCCGGCAAGACGTACCTGGCGCAGTCGCTGGCCCGCAAGCTCGACGTGCCCTTCGCGGTCGCGGACGCCACGTCCCTCACGGAGGCCGGCTACGTCGGCGAGGACGTCGAGAACATCCTGCTCAAGCTGATCCAGGCCGCGGACTACGACGTCAAGCGCGCCGAGACGGGCATCATCTACATCGACGAGATCGACAAGATCTCCCGCAAGTCCGAGAACCCCTCGATCACCCGCGACGTCTCCGGCGAGGGCGTGCAGCAGGCGCTGCTGAAGATCCTCGAGGGCACCGTGGCCTCGGTGCCGCCGCAGGGCGGGCGCAAGCACCCGCAGCAGGAGTTCATCCAGATCGACACCACCAACGTGCTGTTCATCGTGGCCGGGGCCTTCGCCGGGCTCGAGGACATCGTGGACTCCCGGGCCGGGCGCACGAGCATCGGCTTCGGCGCGGAGCTGCGCCAGAGCGGTCCGCGCGACGAGGTGATGGCCGACGTGATGCCGGAGGACCTGCTCAAGTTCGGCCTGATCCCGGAGCTCATCGGCCGCCTGCCCGTGGTGACCACCCTGCGGGAGCTCTCGGTGGCCGATCTCGCCCGCATCCTCACCGAGCCCCGCAACGCGCTCGTGAAGCAGTACAAGAAGATGTTCCAGCTGGACGGCGTGGAGCTGACGTTCGACCCCGAGGCGCTGACCGCGGTCGCCGAGCTCGCGATCCAGCGGGGCACCGGTGCCCGCGGGCTGCGGGCCATCCTCGAGGACGTGCTCCAGCCCGTCATGTTCGAGCTCCCCAGCCGGGACGACATCGCCGCCGTGCTGGTCACCGCGGAGGCCGTGGCCAAGCAGGCCGAGCCGGAGATCATCACGCACGAGATGATCCGCGAGGAGCAGAACCGGAACAAAACCGCCTGAGCCGTGGCTTCTACCCGGTGACGCGTCCGCCACCCCGGCGGACGCCCGCACGAGAGGAAACCGATGACGGACAAGGTGGAGTTCTGGTTCGACCCCCTGTGCCCCTGGGCCTGGATGACCTCGCGCTGGATGGAGGAGGTCGAACGGCTGCGCGACGTCGAGGTGGACTGGCGGATCATCTCGCTGGGCATCCTCAACGAGGACAACCCCGAGAACCACCACCACGGCCACGAGGAGTCGATGTGGCTCGTGCGCGTGGTCGAGGCCGCGGCCCGCGCCCACGGTCACGAGTACAACAAGAAGCTCTACGACGCGATGGGCACGCGGCGCCATCCCGGAGGGATCGAGGACCTGGAGCGGATCATCACCGAGTCCCTCGAGGAGGTCGGTCTGCCCGCGGAGCTCGCCGAGGCCCGGCACGCCACCGAGTACGACGACGCCCTGCGCGCCTCCACCGAGGCCGCCCAGGCGGTCGCCGGCGAGGACATCGGCACGCCCTGCATCTCCGTCAACGGCGTGGGCTTCTTCGGCCCGGTCTTCACCCCGGCGCCCCGGGGCGAGGACGCCGCCCGGGTCTGGGACGGCTGCCTGGCCCTGGTCTCCCACCACGGGTTCTACGAGCTCAAGCGCGGTCGTGACGAGGGCCCGAACTTCGACTGAGCAGCGGCCCCGGCAACGGCCTGCCGAGCTTCCCGGGCCAGGGCGGCGGGGGAAGCGGCAAGGGCGGCGGCGCGAGCACGAACCTCGCCGTCGACATGGTCAACGGCATCTCGCTGACGGTCCCGGACGGCTGGACGGGCGGCACCAC
>NZ_JBHVDI010000270.1:0-2166 GCF_042802875.1 Kocuria sp. NPDC057446
TCCCCGGACGGTGCGGGGCTCCGTCGTCGTTCCGGGCGGGGCGCTCAGCGCGTGCGGACGAGGATCGTGTCCGCCGCCCGGTCGTGCAGGCCGCGCTGGTCGGTGTCGAACACGACCGCCGGGATCACGAGGCACAGCAGGAGGGAGCGGACCGCGGCGCGGGCGAAGCCGGCCGGACGGCCGGCGAGCGTCTGCACCTGCAGGCCCAGCAGCAGGTGCCCGGGGGTGTGGCCGGTCGCGCCGACCAGCAGCACGTTGAGCACGACCAGGAACGCCAGCGTCATCAGGCCCTGCTCGTTCCACTGGGGCACCAGCCACTCGGCGAGGGCCCAGCACAGGAACCAGTCCGCCACCAGGGCGACGATCCGCCGCCCCACGCGCCCCACCGAGCCGGGTCCCGCCTCGGGCCGTCCGAGGCGCTGTCCCGGGTACTGCTGCCGGCCGGTCCCCGGCCCCTCGAGCCACGAGCCCACGTCACGTCTGTCGATCATCCCCTCAGGGTATCGGGGAGGGACTCCCCTAGACTGACAGGAGACCGTGGCTCCCCCGGGGCACTCCCGCGTAACACCGAGGAAACATCCGGGACACGGAGCCTTAATGCCCGGTCCGTAGCGTTGTCCCCGGAAACGGACGCCGCACGTAGCGTTCCCGGCACGGCGGTCCAGCCCACCTATCAAGGAGAACAGCACATGTTCCAGACACCCGAGGAAGTCCTCACGTTCATCAAGGACGAGGAGATCGTCTTCGTCGACGTCCGGTTCACGGACATGCCCGGCGTGCAGCAGCACTTCAACCTCCCCGCCAAGTCGGTGGACGACGACTTCTTCGTGCACGGGCAGCTGTTCGACGGCTCCTCCATCCGGGGCTTCCAGGGCATCGCCGAGTCCGACATGCAGCTCATCCCGGACCCGACGTCGGCGTTCGTGGACCCCTTCCGCGTCGAGAAGACGCTCGTGGTCACCTGCTCCATCGTGAACCCCCGCACCGGCGAGCCGTACCACCGCGACCCCCGCGGCGTGGCCGAGCGCGCCGAGGCCTACATGGCCTCGACCGGCATCGCCGACGTCGCCAACTTCGCCTCCGAGGCCGAGTTCTTCATCTTCGAGGACGTCCGCTACGACATCCAGCCGCAGGGCTCCTTCTACGCCATCGACTCCGACGAGGCGCCCTGGAACACCGGGCGCAAGGAGGAGGGCGGCAACCTCGGCAACAAGACCGCCACCAAGGGCGGCTACTTCCCCGTCTCGCCGGTCGACAAGCAGGCCGACCTGCGCGACGCCATGTGCGTGGCCCTCGACGAGGTGGGCCTCGAGGTCGAGCGCTCCCACCACGAGGTGGGCGGTCCCGGCCAGGCCGAGATCAACTACAAGTTCAGCACGCTCACCCGGGCCGCCGACGACCTGCAGAAGTTCAAGTACGTCATCAAGAACACGGCGGACGCCTTCGGCAAGTCGGCCACGTTCATGCCCAAGCCCGTCTACAACGACAACGGCTCCGGCATGCACTGCCACCAGTCCCTGTGGAAGGGCGGCGAGCCCCTGTTCTACGACGAGAAGGGCTACGGCGGCCTGTCCGACCTCGCCCGCTGGTACATCGGCGGCCTCCTGGAGCACTCCTCGGCGGTGCTGGCGTTCACCAACCCGACGGTCAACTCCTACCGCCGCCTGGTCAAGGGCTTCGAGGCCCCGGTCAACATGGTGTACTCGCAGGGCAACCGCTCCGCCGGCATCCGCATCCCGATCACGGGGACCAACCCGAAGGCCAAGCGCCTCGAGTTCCGCGCCCCGGACCCCTCGTGCAACCCGTACCTGGCGTTCGCCGCGCAGCTGATGGCGGGCCTCGACGGCATCCGCAACCGCATCGAGCCGGCCGACCCGATCGACAAGGACCTCTACGAGCTGCCCGCCGAGGAGGCCAAGGACATCAAGAAAGCCCCGGCCTCGCTCGAGGAGGCGCTGCTGGCCCTGGAGGAGGACCACGAGTTCCTGCTCGCCGGGGACGTCTTCACCGAGGACACCATCCAGTCCTGGATCGAGTACAAGCGCGAGTTCGAGCTCAAGCCGCTGTCCGTGGTCCCGCACCCGCTGGAGTTCTCGATGTACTACGGCGTCTGATCCGCACCGTTCCACCGCTGCGACGGCAAGGCCCCGGTCCCGCTCCAGGGAC
>NZ_JBHVDI010000271.1:0-2155 GCF_042802875.1 Kocuria sp. NPDC057446
GCCCCCTCGGGGGCGGGCCCTTCGTGCACGGGCGGTGCCGGGGCTGCTCAGCGGCCGAAGGGCAGCCGCGGATCGACCGCCGACTCGTCCCAGGTCCGGCGGATCCAGCCGTGGTGGGGGTCGTCGCTGATCAGCCACTCCCGCACCCGGCCGGGCCCGGCCATGACGTTGAGGTAGTACATGTCGTAGCCGGGGGTGGCCATGGCGGGCCCGTGCCAGCCGTAGGGGACCAGCACGACGTCGCCCGAGCGCACCTCGGCGTTGACGTCGATGGGGCGGTCGTCCGAGGCGTAGACCCGCTGGTAGCCCATGGGGTCGGTGCCGGCGCCCTCCGGTACGGGCATGCCCTCGGCGAGCTGCGTCTCGAAGTAGTAGATCTCCTCCAGCGCCGTCTCCCCGTCCTTCTCCTCGTCGTGCTTGTGCGGCGGGTAGGAGGACCAGTTGCCGGCGGGTGTGAGCACCTCGCACACGATGAACCGATCGGCCTCCAGCGCGGCGGGGGTGCCGAAGTTGTGCACCTGGCGCGAGCAGTTCCCCGCGCCGCGCAGCTCCACCGGGATCTCCTCGCGGGTCACCAGGCGCGTCGGGTGCTCCGCGCGGGCCGGCGCCGAGGCCACGGCCACCCGTCCGCCGGTGGCGGTGGACACGGTCAGCTCCTGGCGGATCCCGGTGTAGAGGACGTCGGTCGGTCCGGCGAAGACGGAGGGGCGGCCCCCGAGGTCGTACGTCCTCCCGTTCGTCCCGGCCGTGAAGCTGCCCGCGAGGGGCACCACGATGCGCTCCTCCTCGGCGGCGTCCAGGGTGATCCGCTCGCCCGGACCGAGGTCGGCCACGCGCAAACCCGTGTGGGCCCAGCCGGGGACCTCGGTGGTGGAGTCGTGGCCGCCCAGGGAGACGAACCAGCCGTCCTGGGCGGCGGAGTCCTTGGGGTGCACCCAGTCGGGGCGGGAGCTGTTCGTATGCATGGGTCGGTGTGCCTTCCGGTGTCGTCGTCGTGCGGTGCTCGCGGTGCGGCGGCGGTCCGGCGCTCAGCGCTGGACGAGGGTGAGCTCGAAGGTGTACTTGTCGGCGCGGTACACGTGCCGGCCCGTCTCCACCTGCCGGCCGAGGTCGTCCATGGCGGTGCGGTGCATGCTGACCAGCGCGGCACCGGGCTCGACGCCCAGCTGCTCCGCCTGGAACGCGTCGGCCGAGACGGCGCCCACCCGCTGGTGGGCGAGCTGGAAGTTGACGCCCTGGCCGCGCATGAGGGAGTACAGTCCCTCCTCCTCGAGCTGCTCGCGCGTGAGCTCGCACAGCGAGCAGGGGATCCAGTTCTCCATGAGGGCCAGCGGTTCGCCGTCCGTGCCGCGCAGGCGGACGAGGTGGTATACCTCGTCGCCCGGCGCGACGCCGAGCAGCAGCGCCACTTCGTCGTCGGCGGGAACCCGGGCGAAGTCCAGCACGTCCGTGCTGGGGCTGCCCCCGCTGCGCTGGAGGTCCTCGTGCAGACTGGTGAGCTCCAGCGAGCGGCGGACCTGGCTGCCCACCACCTGGGTGCCCACGCCGCGCTTGCGCACCAGCAGGCCGGCGCGGACCAGCTGGTCCATCGCCTTGCGCATGGTGGGACGGGACAGGTTGAGCCGGTTGGCGAGGTCGATCTCGTTGTCCAGCTTGGTCCCCGGGGGCAGTTCGCCGCTGCGGATCGCGTCCTCGAGGCCCTGTGCCACCTGGTGGTAGAGGGGCACGGGGGAGGTCTTGTCGACCGTGAGACGGAGTGGGCCGGACATGGTGGACCTCCAAGGGGTGGAACCGGGCGAGCGGACTGCCCGCTTCCCCATTGTGGACGCAGTCTTGTGAATATGTCCATACATTCTATTGACATCTGTGATCCGGGTCACCCAGGATGAACCCCAAGCGGACGGCCGTGGCGGCGCCTCGGAGGCGCGAGGCCCCGCAGCGACACGAGGAGAACTCCCATGACTGCACGACGTGTTTCCCCTGCGACCCCGCGGCCCAGGGCGCCACGGCGCCTCCTGGCGACCGCGGCACTGCTGGCCCCGGCCATGGTGCTGGCCGGCTGCTCGTCCGAGGGCGGCCGGGAGACCACCGCTGCGGGGGAGGGCGGCGGCGGCGAGGTGGCCCAGACGGAGCAGATCAAGATCGCCATGATCAC
>NZ_JBHVDI010000272.1:0-2036 GCF_042802875.1 Kocuria sp. NPDC057446
GCCACGCTGGCCGCCGAGAAGGACCTGCGGATATCCGCCGACCATCTGGCCGGGCTGGCGGCGGAGTGCGCCGTCAAGGCCCGCCGCCCTGCCCCTCCCGTGCGTGCGGTGGGCGGCCTGCGGGTCAGTACGCCTTGACGCGCTGCTCCACGATGAGGTGGATCAGGGCGAACCTCCCCTCCTCGTCGATGGCCTGCAGCGCCGATGCCAGGGCGGCGGGGATGTCGGCGTCGGTCTCCACGCGCACCCCGAACCCGCCGAAGGCCTGGGCCATGAGGGCGAAGTCGGGGTTCTTGAGCTGGGTGCCCGAGACCCGGTGCGGGTAGTCGCGCTCCTGGTGGGTGCGGATCGTGCCGTACTCCTGGTTGTCCATCACGATGACCAGCGGGGTGGCCCCGTACTGGGCGGCGGTGGCCAGCTCCTGACCGTTCATCAGGAACTCCCCGTCACCGGCGATGGTCACCACCCGCCGGCCCGGGTAGCGCAGCGAGGCCGCCACGGCGGAGGGCACGGAGTAGCCCATCGAGCCGTTGCGGGCCGAGATCATCGAGGCGTAGCCGCGGGTGGGGAAGTAGCGGTGGGCCCAGTTGGTGTGCTCCCCGGCACCGAAGGTGACCATCGCGTCGTCGGGCAGGTCCGCGACCAGCTCGGCCATCAGGGTGTCCATCCGCGCCGGGCCGGCCCCGGGGGTGGCGGTGGGGGTGGAGAACTCGACCTGCTGGGTCCGCAGCCGGGCGGTCCACTCCTTCCAGACCTCCTTGGCCGGCAGGTCGATGCGCACCAGGTCGCGCACGAACACGTCGGGCTTGGCCACGATCTGGTAGGACACCGGGCCCGAGCGCCCGCGCAGGGACGGGTCGATGGTGACCAGGAAGTTCTTCTTGTCCCAGTCCTGGCGGACCAGGAACCCGTTGGTGATGACGTCGCCGGGGACGGTGCCCACGAAGACCAGCAGATCGGTCTCCTCGAGCATGTCGAAGGTCGGCTGCGGGCGGCCGTAGCCGATCGGGCCCACGTAGGAGTCGGAGTCGAAGGGCACGGTGCCCTGGGTGCGCCACTCGGCGGCGGCCGGCAGGTGGTGCTCCTCCAGCCACGCGGTCAGCCCCTGGGCACCTTCGTGGGTCCAGTCGTTGCCGCCGGTGACGAACAGCGGCTTGTCGGCCGCGGAGAGGGCCTCGCGCAGGGCCTTCCAGTCGTGGACCGTCATCCCGCCGGTGGCCACCGGGATCGGCGGGTGCAGGGTCGCGTCGATCTCGGCCCTGATGATGTCCTCGGGCAGACCCACGACCACGGGGCCGGGGCGGCCGGAGTTGGCGGCGAACATCGCCTCGGCCACGATCTCGGAGGCCCGCTCGGCGTGGTCGAGGACCATCACCCGCTTGGCCCCGGAGTCGAACCAGGCGTGCGGGTCGAACTCCTGGAACGCCTCCTTGTCGCGGTGCTCGAACGGGATGAGCCCCACGAACAGCACCATCGGGGTGGAGTCCTGCCAGGAGGTGTGCAGCCCCACGTGGGCGTTGGCCGCACCGGGGCCGCGGGTCACCATGGCCACCCCGGGCACGGGTCCCATCTTGCCGTCGGCCTCGGCCATGTACGCCGCCCCGCCCTCGTGCCGGCACACGACCGTCTCGATCGGGGAGTGGTGCAGGCCGTCGAGCACGTCCAGGTAGGACTCGCCGGGCACCACATAGGTGCGCTGCACGCCGTGCGCCACGAGCGTGTCCACGATGACGTGGCCCGCGGACTTCCGGTCGGTGGTGGGTGCGGGGGATGCGGGGTCCGCAGTGGTCTGGGTCAACGTGGGTCCTTTTCGCCGTTGAAAATGGAGCGGTGGATCTGGGCAGGCCGGGACCGGCTCGGGGGTCCGGGCCTGGCGCAGTTCATCCGAAAATACCCGATGCGTGCGGCGATCCGTGTCCTGGCGGTCACGGGGGAGTAAAGAAGGACGCACAGCGCCCGCGGTGCGCTGTGCAGCACGTTGTTGCGGAAGTAGCTCAGCAGCACCGCGGTATCGCCGCTGACGCTGAGCACGTCGC
>NZ_JBHVDI010000273.1:0-2002 GCF_042802875.1 Kocuria sp. NPDC057446
GCCCGGGATCCCGGGCAGGCCCTCCGTCGTCGTCTCCGGTGAAATGTCCGCGGGACTACAGGGAGGCCCCGCCGCACACGGTGAGCACCTGACCGGTGATGGATCGACCGTGCGGGCCCAGCAGGAATGCGGTCAGCGCTGCCACGTCCCGCGGATCCACCAGCTCGCCCAGCGGCGGGACGGCCGGGGGCACTGCCGCGCGCCCGGGGTCGTGGAGCATGGGCGTGTCGGTGGGGCCGGGGGCGACGACGTTGACGGTGATCCGCCGGGTCGTCAGCTCCATCGCCCAGCTGCGGGCCATGCCGACCAGCGCCGCCTTGGTGGCCGCGTACTGGCTCTTGCCCGCGGCCCCGGTGGCGGTGCGACTGCCGATCAGCACGATCCGGCCGCCCTCGGTGATCCGCCCGCAGAGCGCATCGACCAGGGTGGAGGCCGCCTCGACGTGGACGGCCAGCATCTCGCGCAGGGCGCCGTCCTCGAGCCGTCCCAGCGGCTGGGCGCGCTGGAACCCCGCGGCGTGCACCACGGCCTGCAGCGGGCCGACGTCGGCCACCACCGTGCGCAGCTGCGCGGTGTCTGCCAGATCGGCCGGGATCCAGGTGAAGCGCCCCGGCAGGTCGGGGCGCCGGCGGCTGAGCCCGGTCACCTGCCAGCCCTCGCCCAGGAGTTCCTGGGCGAGGGCGCGGCCGATCCCGGAGCTGCAACCGGTGACCAGGGCGTGCGGGGCGGATCCCGTCACGAGTCGGCGCGGGGGAGGTCGAGACGGACGTACTTGATGGCCTGCCGGAAATAGGTGTAAGCGATGTGCAGCGCCCCGTCCGCGCCCTGGTGGATGCTGGGGTAGGAGAACTCCCGGTTCAGTCCCTCCCTGGAGTTGTTGGACAGGCAGTACCCGTCGCCCTCGTCCAGATCCCGCAGCACCTGCCAGCTGCGCCCGTCGTCGTCCGAGAGCGCCAGCGTCATGGGCGCCCGAGGGGTGCCCCAGAACGCGGTGCGCTCACCGTCGGCGGGGATCGGTTCGACGGCTTCGGCCTGTTCGGGGGCCAGTCCGTCGTCGTCGATCTCGTCGTAGAGGGACAGGCGGCGCTCGGTGGAGGCCTCGGCCCGCCGGTGGTTGTAGATCAGCGCCAGCCGTCCGTCGGACAGGCGGACGTACTGGATGGAGGAGTTGTTGTTGGGCAGCTCCGTGGGGGCGGGCTCCTCCCAGGTCTCGCCGCCGTCGGAGGACCGGGACGCGTAGATCGCGTCCGCCCAGCGGCTGCGGAACAGCGCGAGCAGCGTGCCGTCGCCGAGCTCCTGGACGTTCATGTGCACGCACCCGGTGCTGCCCGGAAGCAGCACCTGGCGCCACGTGGCCCCGGCGTCGTCGGAGATCATCACGGCGCTGTCGTCGAGGTCGCCCACCCACTTGCGCCCGGGCACCGACAGGCAGCGGAAGACCGGGATGATCCACCGGCCGGCGGAGAGCACCACCGGGGGCTGGCGCACGAAGACCCCGCCGGCCTCACTCGGCGGGAACAGGATCTCCACCGGGCCCCAGCTCTCACCGCTGTCGGAGGAGATCCGGCGCCGGACCTCGGCGGTGTCCTGGTTGCCGGCGTGCTGGGCGGTGTAGAGCAGCCACAGCTCGCCCTCAGGGGTGGGGAACAGGATCGGGTTCTGCTCGGACCGGGTGGGGTCGTCGGAGAGCTGCCGCGGGGCGGACCACTCCTCGGCCCCCGGGGCGAGGGTGGAGAACCAGACGCTGATGTCCGGCACACCCTCCTGGGTGCCGCCGAACCACACGCAGCCCAGCCGGCCGTCGGGCAGGGTCATCAGGTTGGCCGCGTGGCTCTGCACGGTGGGAGCGGGAAGGTAAGCGTAGGTGAGGTCTCCCTCGGTGCGCAGTCGCCCGTCGGTGGTGATGGTGTCGTAGGTGCCGGTCGTGGTGCTCATGGCAGGAACTGTCCTTTCCTGGTCGGTGCTGATGGGGCGAGCCCGCCGGTCCTCCCCGGGGTGGGAG
>NZ_JBHVDI010000274.1:0-1952 GCF_042802875.1 Kocuria sp. NPDC057446
GATTTTTGAAGCAAAACGGTTCCTCTTTATGGAGCCGTTTTTTTTATTTCCCGAAGGGTTATTTGTCAGAATGACAAACCGATTTCGAGCCGGCGAGAACCCATTGTCACACCACGATTTAGGGGGTGTGTATAAATGGGCACTCTCTGTGAAATTTGAAGCTTTGAAATTCCGAATGGCGCACTTATACACTCTGTCGAGTGAGTGCTAAAATGCTGAAGCATTTCCGTCAAGCGTGTGGAGGAATCTTGTAGAGAGATATAGCATAGATACCCGTATCTCTAGAGATATTTTGGTATATCCCTGCTATATCTATGGGGTATCTATGCTATATCTTTGGCTTCAAAAACGGCACCTGTTCTAAGAGCATAGAAACTCAACAGGCACAGCCTGTTTGACACCCTTTTTTTTAGGGTGGCACCGAGTTTCCTTATGCTCTTTTTCTCTGAAGCTAAACCTGTTTTATATGTCGTAGTCTTTTTATTGGGAGTGACCCCTTGCTGTACAATTTCCGGAGGTGCCGATAAGGGACGAATTTTCCCTTGTCGGTTGCCTTTGGGGATTGTAAGGGGTGGAGGCTCGGAATCAAAAGGAAACGAAATATCATTCCGAGTGTGCTTCTTTTTTCTGTTCTTGAATTCTATTATTTCCAATGTTAGAATTATGTTAACAACTTGTTAGGAGTGTGTTTGGATGGAAGAGAAAAAACAAATTGGACCTCGAATTACTGTTGAAACATTTAAAAAGCTAGAGTTATTAGCCGAACATTTTACAAAACACAATGAATTTGGAAGAGTTTCAAAAGATGCTGTAATTGAGTTTGCTATTAAGGAATTGTATAGGGACTATTTGGGAAAAGGACGCTAATTTTTGTTGAAAAACTGACTTCGGATTTGGGGTTCTTTATTATTAACTTGATTTTAATTAAACATTACAGGAAAAATTGAGGGGAAATGGATGGATAAACGCAATGGTGACGCGGTTTTCATAGCTCCAAATGATGTTGTAAAAGTGACCACTATGAATCACGTCATTGAAGTTCAGCATATGGAGAAGATGAACCGGAAAAATAATATCAAAAAATTGGACAAGGATAGGTTTGTAGACCTCTCTACTGGGGAGATCCGGGAGTTCGAGCATTCGGAAAATCGGCAGGAAAATTATAATTCTTTGAGACAAACCTTTAAGAAGCTGCGTTATTTGATAAATAACAATTTTATAGGACGGCCAAATGAATTACATATAACTTTGACATACAAGAAAAATATGACGGACACGAAAAAACTTTATAGTGATTTTCAAAATTTTATCGACAGGTTGCGTTATAAATACAAGAAAGAAAGTTCGATAGATTATTTATCGGTGGTAGAGCCACAAGGACGTGGAGCCTGGCATTGTCATGTTTTAATGCGCTTTAATGATTTGGATAAGATTTATATTAAAAATGCTGAATTAAGGAGTCTATGGGGTTTAGGATTTGTAACAATCAAGTCATTAAAGGATATAGACAACATAGGAGCCTATTTGAGCGCTTATTTGACTGATATAGACCTAGAAGATGTCCAAGACAGGGAAACAGCCTTAAAAGTGGCTTCAGAGGGCTGTGAGGTGCAAACAAAGATCGTAGAAGGTCGGGAAAAGAAATTTTTAAAAGGCGGACGGCTGCACATGTATCCTTCCGGAATGAATATGTATCGAAAATCAAAAGGGATTGTTAAGCCGGAACGGGAAGAAATGAAGTTCGGAGACATAAAAAAAGTAGTGGGTTCGGCAAAACCACACTACGAGAAAAGTTATCATGTCGAAAATGACAATTTTGAAAACACAATTTCGTTTCTCCAGTATAACACAAAACGTGATTTTTGAAGCAAAACGGTTCCTCTTTATGGAGCCGTTTTTTTTATTTCCCGAAGGGTTATTTGTCAGAATGACAAACCGATTTCGAGCCGGCG
>NZ_JBHVDI010000275.1:0-1951 GCF_042802875.1 Kocuria sp. NPDC057446
CCCGGCGGCCCCGCCCCGCACCCACGAGGAGTGCACCATGACCACCACACCGGGCCTCGCGGCCCCCGTGTCCGCTCCGGAGGACGCGCCCGCGGCGGCACCGCCCCGGAAGGGGCTCCGGCGGGACGGCCTCGCCGGATTCCTGATGGCGGGCCCCGCCGTCCTGCTGCTCGTCCTGTTCGTGGCCGTCCCGTTCTTCGCGGCCATCGGCTTCTCCTTCTACAACGTCCGGCTCGGCGACCCGCGCGACCCCGCCTTCATGGGCCTGACCCAGTACGCCCGGATCTTCACCGACCCCGACGTGTCGAGCCGGTTCCTCAGCGCCCTGCTCCACAACCTGGTCTTCGCGGCCGTGGTGGTCCCCGTGCAGACCGCCCTCGCGCTGGCGCTGGCCATGCTGGTGCAGAGGAGCATCCGGGGGATCGGGATCTTCCGGTCCGTCTTCTTCCTCCCCGTCGTCTTCCCCATCGCGCTGGTGGCCCTCATCTGGCGGCTGATCCTTGCCCGTGGGGACCAGGGGCTCCTCAACGCCCTGCTCGGGTTCTTCTCCGGCGGGAGCTTCGGTGCCCAGGACTGGCTGGGCTCGGAGCTCACGGCGCTGGCCTCGGTGATCGTCCTGTCGATCTGGCAGGGCGTCGGCTTCCAGATGGTGATCCTGCTGGCGGCCCTGCAGCAGGTGCCCGCGGACCTCTACGAGGCGGCCCGCCTGGACCGGGCCAACGCCTGGCAGCGCTTCGTGCACGTCACCCTGCCCGGGATCAACACCACCCTCGTCTTCGTGGCGCTCTACACGATGATCCTGTCCCTGCGCGTGTTCGACCAGATCTACGTGCTGGCCCGCTCCGGCGGCGGACTCAACGAGGACGCGACCCGCACCGTGATGTACGAGGCCGTGACGTCCGCGTTCGACGAGAACAACATCGGGCGCGCGAGCGCCATCTCCGTGGTGTTCTTCGTGATCGTGGTGGTCCTGTCCCTGATCCAGCGCCGCGCCACCCGCGAACGGGAGGACTGACATGACGCCGACCGCCACCACCGCCCCCGCCGACCGCCGTCGGCGCAGGTCGGACGTGCCCCGCTACGCGGTGCTCGTCGTCACGAGCCTGCTGTTCTTCGCCCCGGTCGCCTACATGGTGGCGGCGTCCCTGGCCCCCGCCTCCCGCACGCTCGCCGGCTTCGAGGTCTTCGACCCGCGCGGGTGGGGGCTGCACAACTACACCGGGGTGGCCTCGAGCCTGTCCTCGGACAGCACCGGCCACCTGTGGCGGTTCTTCTTCGTGTCCGTCACCGTCACGGTCTCCGTGGTGGCGCTCGGCCTGGTCGTGAACTCGATGGCGGCCTTCGCCCTGTCCCGGCTGACCTGGCGGGGCAGGAACCTGGTGCTCCTGGGCATCCTGCTGCTGCTCATCGTTCCCTTCGAGGCCGTGGCCGTGCCCATGTTCTACCTGTACAACGACGCCCGGAACACGCTGTGGATCCAGATCGCCCCCTTCATCGGCAACGCCCTGTCGATCTTCCTCTTCTACTCGTTCTTCTCCGGCATCCCCCGCAGCATCGACGAGGCCGCGCGGATGGACGGCGCCGGTCCGCTGCGGGTGTTCTGGCAGATCATCGCGCCCATGAGCAAGCCCGCCTATGCTTCGGTGGCGGTGCTGACGTTCCTGACGCAGTGGGGGGCGTTCCTGTGGCCGGTCCTGATGATCTCCGAGCCGAACCTGCGGCCCCTGCCGCTGCAGATCAGCGTGTTCGCGGGCCAGCTCCCTCCGGCGTGGGGGGAGGTCATGGCCTTCGGCGTGCTCCTGGTCGTGCCCGTGGTCATCGTGTTCCTCCTCTTCCAGCGCTGGTTCATCGAAGGGGTGGCGAGCTCGGCCGTCAAGGGCTGAGCCGGCCGTCCCGCCCCTCACCGGAAGGAGTTCCCGTGGACGTGCTCGTCCTGCCCACGGCCGACGAC
>NZ_JBHVDI010000276.1:0-1918 GCF_042802875.1 Kocuria sp. NPDC057446
GGCCCGCCCCGAGGCGGGCCTGCACGGAGCGCAGCCGGTCGAGGGTGCTCACCGGCTCACAGGGAGCGGTTCTCCCCGGCCGAGGTGCTCACGGTCTCCTCGTCGAGTTCGGGCGGGTTCTTCCGTGCCGCGTTCATCGCCGTCACGGACTCGACGATGACCCACAGGGCCGCGATCAGGATGATCACGTCGAGGACGAGCAGGAACCAGTTCTCGGCGGCCCAGAACTGTCCCAGCTGGACGATCAGCGCGTACACCGACATCACGAGCAGGAACACCAGGGGGATCAGCACCGGCAGCACCGGGCGGCCCTTGCGCAGCAGGATCACCGCGATCATCGACAGGGTCAGACCGGCCAGCAGCTGGTTGGTGGTGCCGAACAGCGGCCAGATGAGCATGCCGCCCGAGCCGTCCGCACCGGCGCTGAAGACCAGCCCCACGCACACGGCCAGGACGATGAGCGTGGCGATCGCCTTGTTGAGGGTGACGCCCATGATGTGGAAGGCTTCCTGCACCACGAAGCGCTGCAGGCGGATGCCGGTGTCCATGGTGGTGGCCGCGAAGAGGACGGCCATGGTCGCCAGGATGGTCGCGCTCAGCGACGGGGGAATGCCCAGGCCGGAGTTCACGACCGAGGCTCCGCCCTGCACGAAGGCGGCCACGCCGCCCTGACCGAACGCCGAGTAAACCTCTTCCCAGTCGGCGATGGTGCGGAAGCCGGCGGTCGTGGCGATGATCGCGCCGAGCGCCAGGAGGCCCTCGCCGACGGCGCCGAAGTAGCCGACGAAGCGGGCGTCCGTCTCCTTGTCCAGCTGCTTGGAGGACGTCCCCGAGGCCACGATGCCGTGGAAGCCGGAGATCGCCCCGCAGGCGATGGTCACGAACAGCAGCGGCACGAGGCTCGGCGTGCCCTCGGGCACGGAGTCGTTGAAGGCCGGGGCCACGATGGTCGGGGAGGAGATCAGCACCGCGCCGTAGAGGATGCCCAGGGCGATGAACAGCTGGAGGCCGTTGATGTAGTCGCGCGGCTGCAGCAGCATCCACACGGGCAGCACGGACGCGATGCCGGCGTAGACGAAGAGCACCACGATCCAGAACGCGTTGGCCGGCAGGCCCAGGACCGTCTCCGGCAGGACCACCGGGAAGCGGTCCCCGAGCAGGATGAGCGCGTAGAGCGCCACGACGCCGACGACGGAGACGACGGCGAGGTTCCACTTGTAGCGGTAGACCGCCTGGCCGATGAGCAGGGCCACCACGATGGCGCCCCACGTGGGGATGACCGAGGTGGGCGTGCCGACCAGCAGGTTGGAGATCACCACGGCGAACGCGGCGTTGACCATGAGCAGCACGAGGAAGATCACGACCAGGAACAGGTTGCGGCCGCGGTGGCCGATGTACTTCCCGGACAGCGCGCCGATGGACTTGCCCCGGTGCCGGTTGGACGCCCACAGGGCGCCGAGGTCGTGGACGCCGGCGAAGAAGACGGTGCCGATGGTGACCCAGAGGAACGCGGGCATCCAGCCCCAGATGACGGCGATGGCGGGGCCCACGATGGGGGCCGCGCCGGCCACGGAGGTGAAGTGGTGGCCCCAGAGCACGTACTTGTTGGTGGGGACGTAGTCCACGCCGTCGCTGAGCTCGTGGGCGGGGGTGACGAAGGAGTCCTGGAGCTGGTAGATCCGGCGGGCCACGAACTTCGAGTACAGGAGGTACCCGAGGATCATCATGGCCACACCGACCACGGCGAGGACGATGGAGTTCATGTCGCTCCGATCTTGGTGGGAGGGGCGGCGGTGTTCGCTGGGTCACCATGCTACCGCCGAGTGACCGCTGTCACGGCGTCCCTCCGCGCTCCCGGGGACGTCTCCGGGGGCCGCGCTCCCGGAGCGCGGCCGCCTACGTGCCCGCGGGCTGCCCG
>NZ_JBHVDI010000277.1:0-1911 GCF_042802875.1 Kocuria sp. NPDC057446
CCGCCGCGGCCCCGGCCGACGAGCGGATCCAGACCAAGGGTCTGCTCGCGACCTTCCTGGCCCGCCCCGAGATCGGGGCCCTGGTCGGGGCGATCGTGGTGGCGCTGTTCTTCGCGATCGCCGCCCCCTCGATCACCCAGGCCCAGTCCATCTCCACCGTCCTCTACGGGGCCTCGACCATCGGGATCATGGTGGTGGGGGTGTCCCTGCTGATGATCGGCGGGGAGTTCGACCTCTCCACCGGTGTCGCCGTGATCACCTCCGCGCTGGCCGCCTCGATGTTCAGCTGGTTCTTCGCCGTCAACGTCTGGGTCGGGGTGGGCATCGCCCTGCTGACCTCCCTGGCGATCGGGCTGATCAACGGCTGGCTGCTGATGCGCACCAAGCTGCCCTCCTTCATCGTGACCCTCTCCACGTTCCTCATGCTCACCGGGCTCAACCTCGCCCTGACCCGGCTGATCGGCGGCTCGGTGTCCTCGCCCTCGATCAGCACCATGGACGGCTTCGACTCGGCCAAGGCGGTCTTCGCCTCCTCGGTGACCATCGCCGGGGTGAACGTGCGGATCACCGTGCTCTACTGGATCGCCCTGGTGGCGGTGGCCACGTTCATCCTGCTCAAGACCAAGGTGGGCAACTGGATCTTCGCCGTGGGCGGGGACGAGAACGCCTCCCGGGCCGTGGGTGTCCCGGTGGCGCGCACCAAGATCGGTCTGTTCATGGGCGTGGGCCTGTGCGCCTGGCTGCTGGGCATGCACAACCTCTTCGCCTTCGACTCCGTGCAGTCCGGGGAGGGCGTGGGCAACGAGTTCCTCTACATCATCGGCGCGGTGATCGGCGGGTGCCTGCTCACCGGCGGCTTCGGCTCCGCGATCGGCGGTGCCCTGGGCGCGCTGATCTTCGGCATCGCCTCCCGCGGCATCGTCTACGCCGAGTGGAACCCGGACTGGTTCAAGTTCTTCCTGGGCCTGATGCTGCTGCTGGCCACCATCGTGAACATGTACGTGCGCAAGCGCATCGAGAGGAAATAGGTGACCACCGTGTCCACGCAGAATCCGCCCACGGGCACCACCCCCGACACCACCGACACCGCCGCGCCCCTGGTGGAGCTCGCGGACGTCGGCAAGCGCTACGGCAACATCATCGCCCTGCGCGAGGTCACCATGACCGTCGAGGCCGGGAAAGTCACCTGCGTGCTCGGTGACAACGGGGCCGGGAAGTCCACCCTGATCAAGATCATCGCCGGGCTGCACCAGCACACCGACGGGACCCTGCGGGTGGCCGGACAGGAGACCACCTTCACCTCCCCGCGCCAGGCCCTCGACGCCGGGATCGCCACCGTGTACCAGGACCTGGCCGTGGTGCCGCTGATGCCGGTGTGGCGCAACTTCTTCCTCGGCTCCGAGCTCACCACCGGGGTCGGGCCGTTCAAGCGCCTGGACGTGGCGAAGATGAAGCAGATCACCAAGCAGGAACTGGCCGACATGGGCATCGACCTGCGCGACGTGGACCAGCCCATCGGGACGCTGTCCGGCGGGGAGCGCCAGTGCGTGGCCATCGCCCGGGCCGTGCACTTCGGGGCGAAGGTCCTGATCCTGGACGAGCCCACCGCGGCCCTGGGCGTGAAGCAGTCCGGGGTGGTGCTCCGGTACATCCTGCAGGCCAAGGAACGCGGGCTGGGGGTCGTGTTCATCACCCACAACCCGCACCACGCCTACCCGGTGGGGGACCGGTTCCTGCTGCTCAAGCGCGGGAAGTCCATCGGCTACTACGAGAAGAAGGACATCCTGCTCGGGGACCTCACCGCCCAGATGGCCGGCGGCGCGGAACTGGAGGAGCTCACCCACGAGCTCGAGCAGCTCGGCGGGCACACCTCCCAGATGCAGCAGGTCCAGGCCGACATGGCCGAGTCCC
>NZ_JBHVDI010000278.1:0-1878 GCF_042802875.1 Kocuria sp. NPDC057446
CCCAGGACGCGGCCGCGTCCGGTGCCGGGGCGCGGACCGTGCTGCTGCGGGCCGGGGACGCCTGGGCCGAGGGAGCCGGCGGCACCTCCGGGGCCCTGTGGGGCGCGGCGCTGACCGCGGCCGGCGGAGTCCTCGAGGACACCGCCGGAGCCGGGGCCGATGCGGCGGTGGCCGCCCTGGTGGCCGGGATCGACGCGGTCGTCCGGCTGGGCGGGGCGGCCCCCGGGGACAAGACCATGGTCGACGCCGCCCTGCCGTTCCGCGAGGCGCTGCTGGCCCAGTTCGAGACCACCTCCGATCTGGCCGGCTCCGTGCAGCGGGCCGCCGCCGTGGCCCGGGAGGCGGCCGAGGCCACCGCGGACATCGCCGCCCGGCGCGGGCGCTCGAAGGTGCTGGGCGACAAGAGCCTCGGCACCCCGGACCCCGGCGCACTGTCCTTCTCCGTGCTCATGGACGCGCTGGGGGAGCACTTCGCCCAGGCCCCGGACGCCCAGCGCCCGGACGAGCAGCGCCCGGACGAGCAGCGTCCGGCCGAGCAGTAGGGGCCGGCATGGCAGTGTGGATCGGCACGAGCTGGAAGATGACCAAGACCCTGGCCGAGGCCCGCGACTGGGCGGCGGGCCTGGCCGAGTTCCTGGCCGGGCGGGACCTGGGGGACGTGGTGCCCTTCGTGATCCCGCCGGCCACGGCGATCGCCGCGGTGGCGGCGGCCCTGGCCGGGGAGCCCCGGGTGCTGGTCGGGGCGCAGAACGCGCACTGGGCCGATGCCGGGGCCTGGACCGGGGAGGTCTCCGTGCCCCAGGTCGCCGACGCCGGGGCCCGGCTCGTGGAGATCGGCCACTCCGAGCGCCGCGAGCACTTCGGCGAGACGGACGAGACCGTCCGCGCCAAGGTCGCCGCGACCCTGGCGCACGGGCTGACCCCGCTGCTGTGCGTGGGCGAGCCGGCGCAGGTGCAGGCCGCGGGCGGTTCCGCCGCGCACGTCCTCGGCCAGGTCGAGCGCGCCCTGGCCGGTCTCGAAGCCGAGCAGCTGTCCCGGGTGCTGATCGCCTACGAGCCGATCTGGGCGATCGGCGAGCACGGCCGCCCGGCCACCGTCGCGGAGCTGGCCGAACCCTTCGCCGCCCTCGGCGACGCCTACGGGTCACGGGTGCGCGGACTGCTCTACGGCGGGTCGGTGGACCTGGACAACGCCGCGGACCTGCTCGGCATCGCCCACGTCGACGGATTGTTCGTCGGCCGCACGGCCTGGCGGCTGGAGGGCTACCTGCGCCTGCTCGAGATCGCCGCGGACCGCTGAGGCGGCCCGCGCAAGGACCATCAACGACGAGAACGACGACAAGGAAAAGGTGACGCGATGAGCGAGAAGAAGCTGCGGATCGTGATCGGCGGCGACGACGCCGGGTTCGACTACAAGGAGGCCCTGCGCAAGGACCTCGAGGCCGACGACCGGGTGGCCAGCGTGGTGGACGTCGGGGTCTCGCAGACCGAGAACACCGACTACCCGCACGTGGCCGTCGACGCCGCCCGGAAGGTCGCCTCCGGGGAGGCCGACCGCGCGCTGCTGATCTGCGGCACCGGCCTGGGCGTGGCGATCTCGGCGAACAAGGTCCCCGGGATCCGGGCGGTGACCGCCCACGACTCCTACTCCGTGGAGCGTTCGGTGCTCTCCAACAACGCCCAGGTGCTGTGCATGGGCCAGCGGGTCATCGGCCTCGAGCTGGCCCGGCGCCTGGCCAAGGAGTGGCTGGGCTACACCTTCGACACCACCAGCGCCTCGGCGGCCAAGGTCGAGGCCATCACCGGCTACGAGAACAGCTGAGCGCACCCCGGCACCGGCGGCCCCGCGGCCCCGGCACGGACCCACCGTGCCGGGGC
>NZ_JBHVDI010000279.1:0-1865 GCF_042802875.1 Kocuria sp. NPDC057446
CTCCGGGAGCGCGTGGGACAATGGGGGTGCTCCCGCGGACGGCCGGGACGCACGAGGTCTCGGAAGGAGCCGCCATGAGCGAGTGGAGGGCCGCGCCGTGCGGCTGACCGCCTTCTCGGACATCGCCCTGCGCGTGCTGCTGCTGACGGGTGCCGTCCCCGAGGGGGAGAGGCTCACCACCCGCGCCATCGCCGAGGGCGTGGGTGCCCCCTACCACCACGTGACCAAGACCGTGGGCCGGCTGAGCGGACTCGGCCTGCTGGCCTCGAGCCGCGGCCGCACCGGGGGCGTGTCGATCACCCCCGCCGGGCTGGACGCCACCGTGGGCGCGCTCCTGCGCGAGCTCGAGGCCGGCTCCGCGATGGTCGAGTGCGAGTCGGCCGGCGGGAGCTGCCCCCTGGACCACGGGTGCCGGCTGCGCCGCGCCCTCGCGGACGCGCGGGAGGCCTTCTACGCCGCGCTCGACGACGTGCGGGTGCGCGACCTCGTGAGCGAGCGGCAGCTCGGGCCGGTGCTGGTGTCCATCGGGCTGCGCCCGCCCGAGCCCGAGGAGGGCGGTGCGGTGGCGGCGCCACCGTCGATGAGTTAATAAAGCATTCGAGATGCTAGTTTGGGGACGTCATCCACCGGCTCCCCAGGAGGCAACCGTGCTGTCCGAGCAGTCCCGTCCCGTCGTCGAGCAGACCATCGGCATCGTCGCCGAGCGCATCCCGTTCATCACCCCCGAGTTCTACCGGTCCATGTTCGAGGCGCGCCCCGATCTGCTGGACGGCATGTTCAGCCGCTCCAACCAGAGGAACGGGACGCAGGCGCAGGCCCTCGCAGGCTCCATCGCGATGTTCGCCTCCTGGCTGCTCTCCCACCCGGAGGGCTACCCGGACGAGCTGCTCTCCCGCGTGGCGCACAAGCACGCGTCCCTGGGCGTGCTGCCCGAGCACTACCCGATCGTCCACGAGCACCTCTTCGGCGCGATCGCCCGGGACCTCGGCGACGCCGTGACGCCCGAGGTCGTGGCGGCCTGGGACGAGGTGTACTGGCTGATGGCCGACGCCCTGATCAAGATCGAGGAGGGCCTCTACGCGGGGCAGGCGAACACCGCGGTGTTCGCCCCGTTCCGCGTCGCGGCCAAGGAGCAGACCGGGACCACCACCACGGCGATCACCCTCGAGCCCGCCGACGGCACCCCGATGACCCCCGCCGTGGCCGGCCAGTACGTGACCGTCGAGGTGCGGATGCCCGACGGCGTGGAGCAGCCGCGGCAGTTCACCCTGGTCCCGGGGCCCGAGGGGACCCGGCGGATCGCCGTCCGCCTCGACGGCCGGGGCGAGGTCACCCCGGTGCTCCACCACGACGTGCAGGTGGGGGACGTGCTGCGGGTCTCCAACCCCTACGGCGACGTGGTCCTGCCGGAGGGGGACGGGCCGCTCGTGCTGGCCTCCGCCGGCATCGGCGTCACGCCCATGGTCGCGTTCCTGGACCGGCTGGTGCGTCAGGAGTCCGTGCGCCGGGTGATCGTGCTGCACGCCGACCGCTCCGCGCAGGAGTGGGCGCTGCGCGAGCTGCACGAGATGCTCGTGGCGGAGCTGCCGAACGCCACGCTGGAGACCTGGATGGAGACCCCGGGCGAGGGCGACCACGACGGGTTCATGGACCTCTCCGGGGTGGCGGTCCCGGCCGACGCACAGGTGGTGCTGTGCGGGCCGCTGCCGTTCATGCGGGCCGTCCGCTCCGCCGTGATCGCCCAGGGCGTCCCGGGCCGCCACGTGGCCTACGAGATCCTGGGCCCGGACCAGTGGATGCTCCACGACGAGGCGCGCGAGACCGCCGCGGTCTGAGCGCACCCGCGCAGAGGGGCCCCGCCGGAC
>NZ_JBHVDI010000280.1:0-1837 GCF_042802875.1 Kocuria sp. NPDC057446
CGCCGGAACAGCGGGGCGAGCGGCGGGCACCCTTCGTCAGGACTGCGCGGTCTGCGCCGGGTCGGTGGGCCCGGTCTACTTCTCGACGACGGCGAGGACGTCGCGGGCCGGGAGCACCAGGTACTCCTCGCCGTTGTACTTGACCTCGGTCCCGCCGTACTTGGAGAAGATCACGACGTCGCCCTCCTTGACGTCGACCGGGATGCGATTGCCGGAGTCGTCGACCCGGCCGGGGCCGACGGCCAGGACCTTGCCCTCCTGGGGCTTCTCCTTGGCGGTGTCCGGGATGACGAGACCGGACGCGGTGGTCTGCTCAGCGGCGAGCGGCTGGACGACGATGCGATCCTCGAGAGGCTTGATGGAGACCGACACGATCTCTCCTTGTCTGTAGGGGTGGAAAACGGTGGGCGACCGCGGGCTGGACCCGCCGTCGGGCTTCGGGCCGGTCGGCGCACCGACCGTCGTCGCGGTGCCGGTCGATCGCCTGGGCCCTTAGCACCCTCACCCGGAGAGTGCCAAGGCCAACTGTAGGAGCGGGCTGGCAGTCGGTCAAGGCGAGTGCCAACGTGCCGACCATCCCGAGACCCCCGGCGGCAATTAGGTCACGCCGGTGTTCGCCAATGATTTGCCTCACGCCCGCCCGACCCTCTAGGTTGAGCGGTAAGGCAACCCTTACCTCGGCCGAGCAACGGTGCCCTCCCCGTCGTCCCCGCACACCGGTGTGCGGGTTCGTCGCGCCCATCGGATCCCGCCGGCGCTCCTGCCCGGAGCACGCCGGCGTCCTCTGCACGAAGGAAGACCATGAACCGCACCCCGCACCCGGCCGCCCTCCTGGCCGCCGCCGGCGTCCTCGCCCTCACCGCCTGCGGCACGGCCCAGGGCGACGAGGCCGCCTCCACGGAGTCGTCCGCCCCCTCCGCCGCCACCGTCGAGGTCGAGGACAACCACGGCACGCAGACCGTCGACGTCCCGCCGGCGTCCGTCGTCGCCACCGACAACCGCACGTTCGAGACGCTCGCCGCGTGGGACGTCCAGCTGGCGGCCGCCCCGCGCGCCCTCATGCCGGACACCATCGCCTACGCCGACGACGAGTCCGTCGTCGACCTCGGCAACCACCGCGAGCCCGACCTCGAGGCCGTCGTCGCCGCGGATCCCGACCTCGTCGTCAACGGTCAGCGCTTCGCCGACTACCGCGAGGACTTCGCCGACCTCGTCCCGGAGGCCACCGTCGTCGAGCTGGACCCGCGGGAGGACCAGCCCTTCGACGAGGAGCTGAAGCGCCAGACCTCCGTCCTGGGCCAGATCTTCGACCGCGAGGACGAGGCCGCGCAGATCAACGCCGACTTCGACGCGGCGATGCAGCGCGTGGTCGACGGCTACCGGCCCGGCGACACCGTCATGGCCGTCACCGTCTCCGGCGGCGAGATCGGCTTCGTCGCCCCGGGCCAGGGCCGCACCCTGGGCCCGCTGTTCGAGATCTTCGACTTCGCGCCGGCCCTCGAGGTCGAGGGCGCCAGCGACGACCACCAGGGCGACGACATCTCGGTCGAGGCGATCGCCGACTCGAACCCCGACTGGATCCTCGTGATGGACCGCGACGCCGCGATCTCCGCCGAGGACGCGGAGTACACCCCGGCGCAGGAGGTCATCGAGCAGGCCGAGGCCCTGCGCAACGTCACCGCGGTGCAGGAGGGCCAGGTCGTCTACATGCCCCGGGACACCTACACCAACGAGGGCATCCAGACCTACACCGAGTTCTTCGACACCCTGGCGGACGCCATGGGCGAGCAGGACTGACCCGTCGTGCGGGCGGCGGTGGTGGGGCCCGCCCCACCAC
>NZ_JBHVDI010000281.1:0-1748 GCF_042802875.1 Kocuria sp. NPDC057446
GCTCCGGGGAGCTCCCGCGGGCCGGAAGGGGGCCTCTGCCGCTGCGGGGTGTCGAGCGGTGCGGGACGCCGGCCGCCTCGTGGGCGACCGGCGCCGGCCAGGATGCGCCGAACCGGGTCAGGGGACGCACCGTGTGACCATCATTGGACAACCTGGTCGGCACCCTGCGCAAACGTCTACTCTCGAACTGATCAGATCGATCAGATGAGGGCGAGGTGGAGGGGCAGCGGTGGTCAGCATGACGAACGGAGGCGCCGGCGCGGGACACCTGGACGCGACGGACCGGAGGATCCTGGCGGCGCTGGACGAGGACCCGCGGATGACCGTGCTGGCCCTGGCCCAGCGCACGGGCCTGGCGCGCGGCACGATCCACGCGCGGCTCGAGCGCTACCGCGCGAGTCCCGCGCTGCGCCCGCACAGCACGCGGGTGACTCCCGCGGCGCTGGGCTACGGCCTCGCGGCGAGCGTGGCGGTGGAGCTCGACCAGCACCAGCTCGACGAGGCCGTCGCGGGTCTGCTTGCCATCCCGCAGGTCATCGAGGTGTTCGCGCCGGCCGGGCAGACGGACCTGCTGTGCCGGGTGGTGGCGAAGGACCCCGAGGACCTCTACCGGGTCTCCGAGGAGATCCGGCTGTGCCCCGGCATCCTGCGGACGTCCACGAGCATGTTCCTGCGCACGGTCATCCCGTACCGGGTGGCGCCTCTGCTGGAGGGGCCGGTGTGACGCTGGCCACGGGGGTGGGTCGGGAGGTATCGTCAGCACACTGGCGAATTTGCTGGATGTTCGCCGTTCCTGATCGTCGAGACGGATCGAAGGAGTTGCCATGAGCACCACGGTCGAGAAGACAGTCGTGGTCGACGTGCCGCTGACCACCGTGTACAACCAGTGGACCCAGTTCGAGGACTTCCCCCAGTTCATGAACGGCGTGCAGAGCGTGCGGCAGCTCGACGCCGAGCGCCTCGAGTGGGTCGCCGAGCTCGGCGGCGTCCGCCGGCAGTGGGAGGCGAAGATCGTGGAGCAGGTCCCGGACAGCCGGGTCTCCTGGGCCGCGACCGAGGGCGCCACCAACGCCGGCAGCGTGACGTTCCGGGACGCGGGCAACGGCCGGACCGAGGTGCACCTGGTCCTCGAGTACGAGCCCGAGGGTCTGGTGGAGAAGGTCGGCGACAAGCTCAACGTCGTCGAGAACCAGGCCGAGGGGGACCTCGAGCGCTTCAAGAAGTTCATCGAGTCCGAGGGCTACGCGACCGGCGCCTGGCGGGGCTCGGTCAACGAGGGCGCCCCGGTCGGCACGCCCGGTGTCGAGCACGCCGCGGCGTCCCGTGGTGACGGCGGCAAGGCCGGGGTGTCGGGCAAGGCGGTCGCCGCCGGTGTCGCCGCCGCCGGTGTCGCCGCGGCCGGCGTGGCGGCCGCGAAGAAGAAGGACTCCGGCCCGGACACGGAGCCGGTCACCTTCGAGTCGACCGCCCCGCCGGCCGCGCCCGCGGCGCCGGCGGCACCCGTCTCCCCGGGGGCTCCCGGCGAGACCGTGACCGGGGAGGTGCCGCCGATCCCCCCGGTGGACGAAACCCTCACCGACGACACCGTGGACGCGGACCTGGACGTGGACCCCACCGACCGGCGCATCGACGACCGTCCCGCGGGAGGCCCGCTCTGAGCCGCTCCCGCTCCGGGTCGCTCAGGCACTGAGTCGTTCCCGCAAGGAGTCGTTCCCGTTCACGGGCCGGGCCCCGACCGCACCGCGGTC
>NZ_JBHVDI010000282.1:0-1745 GCF_042802875.1 Kocuria sp. NPDC057446
GCTTCGCCGTCCGGGGCGACTACGCCACCGTCGCCGACGAGTTGCAGGCTGATGTCGTGGGTTCGATTCCCATCACCCGCTCCATTTGCATATCGTTCATGGGCCTGTAGCTCAGCTGGTTAGAGCGCACGCCTGATAAGCGTGAGGTCGGTGGTTCGAGTCCACTCGGCGCCGACCATGCGCCATCAGCGAACAACCCGGACGGGGGCCCTCCGGGGCCCGGGGCGGGCACTAGTCTTCTGTTCAGAGATCACCGGACCACACGGACGAAAGAGGCACCGCTACATGACCTCCGCTCACGAGTCGCCGTTCGGCTCGACCCACGCCACCTCCACCGCACCGCGCCTGCAGGGCGGCGCCCCCATGGGCGGCCAGGACGACTACGTCTACAACCGGCTGCTCAAGGAGCGCATCATCTGGCTGGGCTCCGAGGTGCGCGACGACAACGCCAACCTCATCTGCTCCCAGATGCTGCTGCTCTCGGCCGAGGACCCGCAGGCGGACATCTTCCTGTACATCAACTCCCCGGGCGGGTCCGTCACCGCCGGCATGGCCATCTACGACACCATGCAGCTCATCCCCAACGACGTCGTGACCGTGGCCACCGGCCTGGCCGCCTCGATGGGCCAGTTCCTGCTGTCCTCGGGCACCAAGGGCAAGCGCTACGCCACCCCCAACGCCCGGATCCTCATGCACCAGCCCTCCGGCGGCATGGGCGGCACCGCCTCGGACATCCGGGTGCAGGCCGAGCTGATCCTGTCGATGAAGCAGCGCCTCGCGGAGCTCACCGCCGAGCAGACCGGCCAGAGCCTCGAGACGATCCTGCGGGACAACGACCGCGACAACTGGTTCGACGCCCAGCGCGCCCTCGACTACGGCTTCTTCGACCGCATCGCCAGCTCGGCCGGCTCCATGACCGGCGGCGGCGGGACCATGAAGGACCATGACACGAAGGACCAGGAGTAGGGCCGCGGCGGTCCCACCACTTCACCAGGCACGCTCCGACAGACTCCCGAGGAACTCCACCATGACCTTCACCCACGGACCTTCGTCCACGGCCGGTTCCCTGGCCGCCCTGCCCACCAGCCGCTACGTGCTCCCGGACTTCGAGGAGCGCACCCCCTACGGGTACCGCCGGCAGAACCCGTACACCAAGCTGTTCGAGGACCGGATCATCTTCCTGGGCGTCCAGGTCGACGACGCCTCGGCCGACGACGTCATGGCGCAGCTGCTCGTGCTCGAGGCCCAGGACGCGGACCGGGACATCACGATGTACATCAACTCCCCGGGCGGCTCCTTCACCGCCATGACGGCGATCTACGACACCATGCAGTTCATCCGCCCGGAGATCCAGACGGTCTGCCTCGGTCAGGCCGCGTCCGCGGCGGCCGTGCTGCTCGCCGGCGGCACCCCGGGCAAGCGCCTGGCCCTGCCGAACGCCCGCGTGCTGATCCACCAGCCGGCGATGTCCGGCCAGGGCGGCGGGCAGGCCTCCGACATCGAGATCCAGGCCAACGAGATCATGCGGATGCGCGAGTGGCTCGAGGAGACCCTGGCCCTGCACTCCGGCAAGACCGCCGAGGAGGTCAACCGCGACATCGAGCGCGACAAGATCCTCACCGCGTCCGCCGCCAAGGAGTACGGGATCGTGGACCACGTCCTGGAGTCCCGGAAGATCCACAAGCCGGCGACCGTCACCTCCTGATCCGCGCGGCCCGCCCCGCCGGAGCACCCCGGTGCGCCGC
>NZ_JBHVDI010000284.1:0-1644 GCF_042802875.1 Kocuria sp. NPDC057446
CGCTCCGGGAGGGGCGCGGCGCCGGCGGCCACGGAAACCGTCAGGAGGCCCCTCCGGATGCCCGGGAGGACTCCCCGGGAGGGCGCGCGCGGGGCCGCCCGGCGGCCGGCCCCGCCGCGCATAGGATGGGCGCCATGCGGACATTCGACCTCATCATCATCGGCTCCGGCTCGGGCAACTCCATCCTCACCGAGGACTACGAGGGCCTGGACGTCGCCATCGTCGACGGCGGGACCTTCGGCGGCACCTGCCTCAACGTCGGCTGCATCCCGACGAAGATGTACGCGTACCCGGCGAGCGTGGCCCGCCGCGCCCACGAGGCGGACCGGCTGGGCCTCGACGCCGCGGTGAACGGCGTGCGCTGGCGGGAGATGCGGGACCGGATCTTCGGGCGGATCGACGCGATCTCCCACGGCGGGCTCGAGTACCGCAGGACGCTGCCGCACGTGACGGTCTACCAGGAGCACGTGCGCTTCACCGCGCCCCGGGTGCTGCGCACCGCGTCCGGTGAGGACATCACCGCCGACCAGATCGTGGTCGCCTCCGGCTCGCGGCCGGTGCGGCCCGTGGTCCCCGGCATCGACCTGCCGCAGGTGCACACCTCGGACACGGTGATGCGCATCGAGGAGCTGCCCCGCCGCGTGGTGGTGGTCGGCGGCGGCTACATCGGCGCCGAGTTCGCCCACGTCTTCTCCAGCCTCGGCTCGCGGGTCACCCAGGTGAACCGCTCCCACCGGATCCTGCGCTACCACGACCCGGAGATCGCCGAGCGCTTCGCGCGCGAGGCCTCCCGCCAGTGGAAGCTCGAGACGGGCTGGTCGCTGAGCGAGGTCGAGGAGTGGGACGGCGAGGAGTGCGCCGTGATGGTCACCTTCCGGGACCCGCAGGACCCGGAGCTCGTCATGCGGCTGCCCGCGGACGTGGTGCTCGTGGCCACGGGCCGGCAGCCGAACACCGACGTGCTCGACGCCCGGGCGGGAGGCCTGGACGTGCGGCAGGACGGTCTGCTGGCCGTCGACGAGCACCAGCGCGCCCTCTCCGGGGGGCGTCCCGTCGAGGGCGTGTGGGCGCTGGGCGACATCAGCTCGCCCTACCAGCTCAAGCACGTGGCCAACGCCGAGGCCCGCACGGTGCAGTACAACCTCCTGCACCCGGGCGAGCTCCGCGCCACCGACCACCGCTTCGTGCCCTCCGCCGTGTTCACGAGCCCGCAGATCGCCTCCGTGGGCATGACCCAGGCGGAGGCCGAGCAGTGGGCGGTCGAGCAGGGCAGCGAGATCACCGTCAAGGTGCAGGACTACGGGGCCACCGCCTACGGCTGGGCCATGGAGGACCACACCGGTCTGTGCAAGCTCATCGCGGAGAAGGGCACCGGACGGCTCCTGGGCGCGCACCTGATCGGCGAGGAGGCCTCCCTGCTGATCCAGCCCCTGGTGCAGGCGATGTCCTTCGGCCTCGACGCCCACACGATGGCCCGCGGCCAGTACTGGATCCACCCCGCCCTGAGCGAGGTCGTCGAGAACGCGCTGCTGGGCCTCGACGTCCCGGAGCACTCGCCGCTGGCCCCGGAGGTCCTCGTCGGCGGCCGGTGATCCCACCGGCCGCCGCCCCGACCCCCGCAAGCCCCGGCCCCGCAGGGGGCCG
>NZ_JBHVDI010000285.1:0-1601 GCF_042802875.1 Kocuria sp. NPDC057446
GACCACGAGGTCCGGGGGGCGTCGTCGTTCCGTCCCGTGCCCGGGCGCGCCGGCCGGGGAGTGCGCCCGCCGAGATCGACGCCGAGCACTAAGCACCCTTACGTTGTGGCCGTCGGGCTGTTACCGTGGCAGGACCGTCGCCGCCGACGTCCGGGTCGGCGGCCAGGAGCCGAGGAGCAGACGTGAACGACCTCCCTCAGCACGACGACCTCCCGCTGCCCGACGACGACCACCTCCCCGTGGATGTGCTCGGTCCGAAGATCTGGGGCCTCGACGAGCGCGGGGTGCAGCAGCTGCTGGAGGACGAACGGGCGCCCGCCGACCGGCCGCCCGTGGTGCAGGTCCTGGAGCGCCGGGTCGCGGCGCTGCGGCAGGGGGCCGAGCCCAGCGGCGCGGTGCCCGGGTCCGCGCCCGAGGTGTCCGGGACCAGCGGCGGTTCGCCCGTCTCGCCGGAGACCTCCGGGCCTCCGACCAACCCCCCGTCCCAGGGCACGCCCTTCAACCCGGCCCGGCCCCGCTGACCCCGCGCGGGTCCGACGGGGGAGTGCACCACAGGGAGGAGCAGCGCACCGTGGAGGAGAGCTACGACGTGGTCGTCGTCGGCGGCGGCCCCGCCGGCCTCGCCGGGGCACTGTGCCTCGCGCGTGCCCGGCGCACCGTCCTCGTGGTGGACGCCGGGGCCCCGCGCAACGTGCCCGCCGAGCACGTGCACAACTACCTGGGGCGGGACGGCGACGCTCCGGGAGCGCTGCTCGCGGACGGGCGGGCCGAGATCCGCGGCTACGGAGCGGACGTCGTGGACGGCACGGTGGTCGCCGCGCACCCCGGGGCCGGGCACGACGACGGGATCGGGTTCCGGCTGGTGCTCGAGGACGGCCGGTCGGTGCGGGCGCGGCGGGTGCTGATCACCACCGGGCTGACGGACGAGCTGCCGGAGGTCCCCGGACTGGCGGAGCGCTGGGGCCGTGACGTCGTCCACTGCCCCTACTGCCACGGCTGGGAGTGGCGGGAGCAGCCGCTGACCGTGCTGGGCACGGGACCGCTGGGCGTGCAGCAGGCGCAGCTGTTCCGGCAGTGGAGCCACGACATCACCTTCGTCCAGCACACGGCCCCGGCCCCGGACGCGCAGGAGCGCGAGCAGCTGGCGGCCCTCGGCATCGCCTGCGTGGCGGGCGAGGTGTCCCGCGTGGAGGTGGCCGGGGACCGGGTCACCGGCCTGCGCCTCGACTCCGGCGAGCTCGTGCCGTGCCGTGCCGTCGTCGTGGTGCCGCGCTTCACGGTCCGCTCCGGCCTCATCGACTCCCTCGGCCTGGACACCGCCGAGGAGGAGGAGCAGGGCCACGCCGTGGGCACCTATGTGCCCTCGGCGCCCACGGGCGGCACGGAGGTGCCGGGAGTCTACGTGGCGGGCAACGTGACGGATCTGCACGCCCAGGTCCTCGCGGCCGCGGCGGCGGGGCTCACGACGGGCACGGCCGTCAACGCCGATCTGCAGGCCGAGGACCTCGACCGGGCTCTGGCGGCACGCCGGGCGTGACCGGCCGGGAGCGCGGTCCGCGACGGGCGGTGCGGTCCCGGCCCGGCCGCCCCGGGCAGGACCC
>NZ_JBHVDI010000286.1:0-1518 GCF_042802875.1 Kocuria sp. NPDC057446
GCCGCCTTCCCGACTGTCCCGGGCCGGTCAACGGCACCGGAAGACCCAACCGACCTACCACTCAGGAGTGCAGCGGAAGTGAAGAGCGCCGTCGAGAAACTCAACCCCACCCAGGTCAAGATCGTGGTGGACGTCCCGTTCGCGGAACTGAAGCCGTTCATCGACCAGACCTACACCTCGCTCGCCAACCAGATCCAGGTCCCCGGCTTCCGCCGCGGCAAGGTTCCGGCGCGGCTGATCGAGCAGCGCGTGGGCTTCGACTTCGTCGTCGAGAACGCGCTCAACGAGGGCCTGAACACCTTCTTCCAGCAGGCGCTGGCGGAGAACGAGATCACCCCGCTGACCCAGCCGCAGGTCGAGGTCGTCGCCAAGCCCGACGAGGCGAACCGCGAGGCCGACACCAAGGTCGAGATCGACGTGGCCGTGCGCCCCGAGATCGAGCTCCCCGACTACAAGGGCCTCGAGGTCGAGGTGGAGGCCCGCGAGGCCTCCGCCGAGGACGAGCAGAAGGCCCTGGACGAGCTGCGCGGGCGCTTCGGCACCCTCAAGACCGTGGACCGTCCCGCCGCCGAGGGCGACTTCGTGACCCTCGACCTGCAGGCCCTGGTCGACGGCGAGGAGGTCGACGCCGCCAACGACCTGTCCTACCAGGTGGGCGCCGGCACGATGCTCGAGGGCATGGACGAGGCCATCACCGGTCTGTCCGCCGACGAGGACGCCACCTTCGAGACCAAGCTGGCCGGCGGCGAGCACAGCGGCGAGGACGCCGTGGTCAAGGTCAAGGTCACCGCCGTCAAGGAGCGCGAGCTGCCCGAGGCCGACGACGAGTTCGCCCAGCTCGCCTCCGAGTTCGACACCATCGAGGAGCTCAAGGAGGACCTGAAGAAGCAGGCCGCCGAGGGCACCGTGGTGGAGCAGGGCGTCGAGGCCCGCGACAAGGTCCTCGAGAAGCTGCTGTCCCTCGTGGAGATCCCCGTGCCGCAGGCCGTGATCGACGAGCAGATCGCCCAGCACTTCGACAACCCCCAGGCCGAGGCCGACCACGACACCGCGGAGCACCGGGCCGAGGTCCAGAAGAACGCCGAGGACGCGTTCCGCAACGAGATCGTGCTGGACGCGGTCGCCGAGGCCGAGGAGATCGGCGTCGAGCAGTCCGAGCTGATCGACTACATCATCAACATGTCCCAGCAGTACGGCATGGACCCCAACCAGTTCGCCCAGCTCCTGGACTCCTCGGGCCAGGCCGGTCTGATGGTGGGCGAGGTGCGTCGTCGCAAGGCCCTGGCCAAGGTCCTCGAGTACGCCACGGTCACCGACACCGAGGGCAACACCGTGGACCTCTCCGAGTTCGTGCGCCCGCAGGGCGAGGAGGAGGCCGGCGAGCCCGCCGAGGAGGTCGCCCCCGAGGAGACCACCGCGGCCCCGACCCCCGGCACCGAGGAGGAGTCCGCGGACTCGCCGGAGTCCGCGGACTCCGCCGACTCCCCGGAGTCCGCCGAGTCGGCCGACTCCCCGGAC
>NZ_JBHVDI010000287.1:0-1505 GCF_042802875.1 Kocuria sp. NPDC057446
CCGCCCCCTCTCCGCGACGAGGGGCGGGGCCCGTCGGCGGTGCCGGGGGTCCGCCGCGGACGCCGGGCCTCCCGTGCTCGGCGGGGACCGGTGCGTGCTGCCCGGCGAGCTCCTCCACCTGCTGCTCGGCCTCCTCGAGCCCGCGCTGGTGGGGCACCACGAGGGTGACCAGCGCGCCGAGCAGGGCCACTCCGGCGAAGACGTGGAACGCCTGGGGGCCGCCCAGGCCGGCCGCGGCGAGCCAGCCGCCGATGATCGGGCCGAAGATGCCGCCGAACCGGCCCGTGCTGGCGCAGAAGGCCACCCCGGCGGCCCGGGCGTCGGTGGTGTAGTAGTTCGACTGGAAGCCGTACACCAGGACCTGGGTGCCGATGGTGCCCACGCCGGCCACGGCGATGAAGAGGAACAGCAGCGGCAGCGGGAAGCTGAAGGTCATCAGGACCAGGGCGATCGCGGCCGGGGCGAACGTCGTGGCGATCATCCGCTGCAGGCCGGTGCGGTCCGCGAGGCGGGAGGCCAGCAGACCGCCGACCAGGGCGGAGCCGTTGAGCACGAGGACGAAGTACAGCGGGCTGATGTCGTGGTCGTAGCCGTTCATGATCACGGCGAGCCAGGTGTTGAGCCCGTAGGTGAGCAGCAGGCCGCAGGAGGACATGACGCCCAGCAGGATCGAGGCGAGGGCGAACTGCCGGGAGAACACGGCCGCGTAGCCGGTCCGGCGCGGCGCGGCGCCGACCTGCTGGATGACCTGCTCCTCGATCAGCGGGACACCGGTCCGGCGGGCCACGGCCTCGGCCCGCTCGGTCTCGCCGCGGCTGAGCAGCCAGCGCGGGGACTCGGGGAGCTTCCACAGCATGAGCGGGACCAGCAGGACCAGGGGCAGGGCCCCGATCAAGATCAGACCGCGCCGGCCCAGGTCGGTGAGCAGGACGATGCCCATCACGGCGGCGAACACCCCGCCGGCGGGGATGCCGGAGTAGACGATGCCGTTGAAGAACTGGCGGCGTCCGGCGGGGGCGAACTCCGCCATGGTGGCGCCGGCGGCACCGCAGACGAGCGAGCCGATGAGCACGCCGAGCAGGGCGTAGGAGCCCACCAGGCCGGCCACTGCCGGCTCCAGGGTCCTGATCTGCGTGGGATCGGCGAGCAGGCCCGGCAGGACCACGCCGTGGACGACGAGGTCGTAGCCGTCGAAGAGCAGGGCCAGGCAGATGACGAAGGCCACGAAGCGGGCGGTCCTCTGCTCGGGCTGCGGGTTCTCCGCGATGATGGGGTGCGGCTGGGTCATGTTCCCCGGAACCTCTCTGGGCGGCGCGCGGGCATGGCGGGAAGCGGGGGAGACCGTCGGTGCGTCCCCTGGCTCCACCCAGCCCGACAGGGCTGTGATCCGGGTCATACGGGGCAAAGCCCCAGCAACGCGCCAGGGGGTGATGCACCTGTGCGGGATGTCATTCGTGCTCTATCGAAGGGTCCTGGATATGGGTCCGGGCCCGTCGTCCGAGGAC
>NZ_JBHVDI010000288.1:0-1502 GCF_042802875.1 Kocuria sp. NPDC057446
GCACCGATAGGTGACGTTGATGATGGAAGTGTCTTCGTCGCCGGCGCGTGTGACTCTGTAGGTGACTGACGGCCGGTGGGGCTTGTCTTGCAACTGATCCGCCCGCGGGTCGGTGGCGAAGACACGGTCCGATGCATGTCGGCCAGAGGTGAGCATGACTTCATACGAGCCTGGTCAGCCCCGTCAACGTCTTGTCTGCCCGGCCTCCGGCCGACGTGCCCACTGGTGAAGAAGGCACGGTCCCATCATGACAACACCCATCACCGAACTCATTGATTCCTCGCCTGAGCTCGAGGTCGTCGCCGGCGTCGACACGCACGCCGACACCCATCACGTCGCGGTCCTGAGCGTTACAGGCGCCCGGCTGGGCGATCTACAGGTCCCCGCGACCACCGGGGGCTACGAGCAGCTCCTTGCCTTCATCCGCTCCTTCGGCACCACGCGACTGGTCGGCATCGAGGGCACCAGCTCCTACGGCGCCGGCCTGGCCCGGTACCTCATGAGCCAAGAGGTCGAGATCCGCGAGATCGTCCGTCCCCGACGGGCCCAACGCCGGCATGGGAAATCCGATCCGATCGATGCCTACGCAGCCGCTGCGCAGACACTGGCCGAACCAGAGACCCTGCCGATGGCCAAGACCGGTGACGGTGTCATCGAGCAGATCCGTGTGCTGCTGGCCGTGCGGCGCAGCGCGATCAAGGCCCGCGTCGCAGTGATACGCCAGATCAAGTCCATGCTGATCACCGCGCCTGAGGCGATCAGGAGCCGCTGGGAGGGGCTGAACGAGCGCTGCCTGGTCGAGTCCTTGGCCTCCACCCGCCCGGGACCGGCCACCGGCTCGGTGACCACGGCGACCGGTCACGCCCTGCGACGGCTGGCACGCCGGCACCAATACCTCACCGTCGAGATCACCGAGCTCGAGGACGAACTGAGAATCCTTGTCGGCCGTGCCGCGCCGGCGATGATCGCGAGAAAGGGATACGGGGTGATCACCACCGCGACCCTGCTGGTCACCGCAGGAGCCAACCCCGAGCGGCTGCGATCAGAAGCATCCTTCGCCGCGCTGTGCGGGGCCTCACCGATCCCGGCGTCGTCAGGGAAAACGAACCGGTACCGTCTCAACCGCGGCGGGGACCGGCAAGCGAACTGGGCTCTGCACCAGATCGCCCTGGGGCGCCTGTCCAACGAGGAACGCACCCAGAACTACGCGGGGCGGCTGCGAGCCAACGGGAAGTCGAAGAAGGACGTCCTGCGGTGCCTCAAGCGTGCAATCGCCCGTGAGGCATTCCACCTCATCGTCCACCCCGAACCCGTGCCCGCGACAGAGGATCTTCGAGACCTCCGGCACCAGCGAGGAGCCACCCTGGTCCAAGCGGCGATGAACATCGGAGCAGAACCCGCCCGGCTGAGCGAACTCGAACGCGGCAAACGCCCCAACGCGGAACTGACCACCGCCTACCGTGCCTGGCTCACCGCCGCTTGACACGCATAGGAGCATCAGG
>NZ_JBHVDI010000289.1:0-1491 GCF_042802875.1 Kocuria sp. NPDC057446
GCCTCGGCGGCCGGGCGGCGCCGCGGTGCGGACGGCCGGGCGCCCGGAGGGCGCCGGGACGGATCAGGCCGTGCGGCGCGGGGCGAACCAGTGCTTGACCGGGGCCTTGAACGCGGTCACGAGCCACAGGACGTTGACCACGACCAGCAGCAGCCCGAGGATCAGCAGGACGATCCCGAGCCCGCCGTAGGCCATCGCGCCGAGGAGGCCGATCAGCGTCCCGACCACGCTGAGGATGGACAGGACGATGCCCAGGACGCGGGCCCAGTTCCGGCCCTTCTTCAGGAACACGTAGACCAGGGCGTACAGGCCCAGGGCGATGACCAGCAGCACGATGCCGGTGACCTGGCCGACGCCCGCGGCCTGGTCGGCCGCCGCGATCTGGTCCGGGGACAGCCCCAGCTCCTGGTACATCGCGGTGGTGTCCGCGGTGGCCGCGACGACCATCCCCACGATGTCGTTGAGCAGGTAGACCGCCGCCGAGACGAGGGTGAGGGTCAGCAGCCGCTTGACCTCCGGCGGCGCGGCACCGGGGTGCCCGGGACCGGCCCCGTACTGGTCACCGGTGGCCTGGTACTGCGGCGGGCCGCCGCGGGCGCCCTCGGGCTGCTGGGGATAGGGGTTGCTCATGGAGATCTCCTTCGATGGAACGGGTACCGCACAGGAAGCGCGCTCCCATCTTCCCCCGTGCTGTGCGATCGCACCTCCGCCGGGAGAACGAGGCGTGTCCCGACGCCCGGCGCGTCTCCCGCCCCGCGCCCCGGGTTCGCACGGTGCGGTGACGCCGGCGCCCGCGGCCGCCGGTACGTGCGCGCCCGGGGGACGGGGTCAGGCGGCGAGCGTCGCGTAGACCACGTAGTTGTCGTCGAACAGGCCGGTGGCGGGGTCGTAGCCGTCGCACGTGATCAGGCGCAGCTCCGCTCCCGCGGTGTTGCCGTAGACGGCCCGTGTGGGGAAGGCGTCCTTCGCGTACTGCTCCCCGCGGTCGACGACGAACACCGCCGTAGACCCGTCCGCCCGGTCCACCTCGACCGTGTCGCCGGGGGCGAGACCGCGCAGCCCCGCGAAGACGCCCGGCCCGCCGCCGGTGGCGTTGACGTGGCCGAGCAGGATCGCCGGTCCCCGCTCCCCCGGTGTGGGCGAGGCGGTGTACCAGGAGGCCGGGGCCCCGGGATGGGTCGGCGGCACCTCCAGCGAGCCGTCGGGGCGCAGGCCCAGGTGCAGCAGCTCGGAGGCGGCGCCCGCCGCGGGGATCCGCACCGCCACGGGTGCGGACTCCGCGAGCACCGGCGGCAACGTCCCGGGGGCCGGGGCGGGGGCCGGTGCTGGCGCGTGCGGCGTGGGATCGGGAGCCGGCGGGATGGGCGTGGTCTCCGGCGAGGGCGCCGTCGTCGTCGGGGCGCTGGACACCGACGACGACGGGCGGGCGGACTCCGCGGGCGTTCCATCCGCGCAGCCGCTGAGCAGCAGCAGGAGGACCGCCGCAGGGAC
>NZ_JBHVDI010000290.1:0-1484 GCF_042802875.1 Kocuria sp. NPDC057446
GCACCTTGTTGTGCAGGATGCTGTTGATCAGGATCGCCAGCCCGATGGGGATCGGGAAGAAGAACAGCAGCTGGAGCGCCGAGAAGACCAGGGTGTTCTCGACCGCACCCCAGAAGTCGTCGTGCCGGCGTGCTCAGAAGGCGGTGCCCACCAGGTGCCGCTCGACGGCGGCCCCGGCCGCGCCGAGCTGCTCCACGAAGTGCTCGTAGCCGCGGTCCACGTGCTGGACGCCGCTCACGTCGGTGGTGCCGACGGCGGCCATCCCCGCGATCACGAGCGCCGCGCCCGCCCGGATGTCCATCGCCTCCACCGGCGCCCCGGACAGCACGGGCATGCCCGCGACCAGGGCGTGGTGGCCGTCGAGACGCACGCTCGCGCCCAGCCGCTCCAGTTCGGCCGTGAAGCCCCAGCGGGCCTCGAACACGTTCTCCGTGACCATCCCCGAGCCCTCCGCGACAGCGTTGAGCGCCACCACGAACGGCTGCAGGTCCGTGGGGAAGCCGGGATAGGGCAGCGTGGACACGTTGATCGCCCGCGGCCGCGGCGGCCCGGAGACCACGAAGCGGCCCCCGTCCGTGTCCACGCGGCAGCCCGCGGAGCGCAGCTTGTCCAGCACCACGGTCAGGTGAGCGGGCTCCGCGCCCTCGATCGCCACGGTCCCACCGGTCACGGCCGCCGCGAACGCCCAGGTGCCCGCCACGATCCGGTCGGGCACCGTCCGGTGCTCGACCGGGCGCAGGGACTCCGTCCCGACGACCGTGACGGTGCTCGTGCCGAGCCCCTCGATCCGGGCGCCCATCGCCTGCAGCATCCGGCCGATGTCCACGATCTCCGGCTCGCGGGCCGCGTTGTCGATGACGGTGGTGCCCTCGGCCAGCGTCCCGGCCATCATCAGGTTCTCCGTGGCGCCCACGGAGGGGTAGTCCAGTCGGAAGTGCGTGCCGCGCAGGCTCCGGGGCACGGACGCCACGAGGTAGCCGCGCTCGATCTGCAGCACGGCGCCCATGGCCTCGAGCCCCGCGCGGTGCATGTCCAGGCCGCGGGAGCCGATGGCGTCCCCACCGGGCAGCGCCACCTCGGCGACGTGGCACCGGGCGACGAGCGGCCCGAGCACGGAGATCGAGGCGCGCATCGCCCGCACCAGGTCGTAGTCCGCCTGGTGGTGCAAATCCGCCGGGACGTCGATGCGCACGGTCTTCTCGGCGCGCTCGTAGGTGACGGTGCAGCCGAGCCGGCGCAGCAGCTCGGCCATGATCGCGACGTCGTGGATCTCGGGGACGTTCGTGATGGTGGACTCGCCCTCGGCCAGCAGGGTCGCCGCCATGAGCTTCAGCACGCTGTTCTTCGCGCCGGAGACGCGCAGGGTGCCGTTGACCGCGGTGGGTCCGTGCACGACGATCTTCTCTTCCATCCACTCTCCTGGGCGGTCTCGCCGGGCCCCGCGGGGCCCGGATACGGCCGCGGCCTCCGCACCGGTGGTGCGG
>NZ_JBHVDI010000291.1:0-1417 GCF_042802875.1 Kocuria sp. NPDC057446
GCCCAGCACGGGCGGAGGCCGTCGTCGTCGGCGCGGAGCGGCGCCGCGTCCGGAGGAGCCGGTGGCCCGCGGCGGGCTCAGGCGGGGAAGATGACCCCGGCGAACCGGACGAGCACCGTGCCGAAGAGCAGCACGAGCAGCGCCGCGGAGACGAACCACGCCCACTGCTCGGCGCCGCGGGCCACCCCGGCCGGGGCCGGCAGCACGCCGGCGCGCAGATTGCGGGCCGTGGTGTGGACGAGCAGCACGGTCTGCATCACCCACACGAGCATGCAGTACAGGCACAGGGCGTTGATCTCGAACGTCGTCTGCCACCACAGCCACAGCACGAAGACCCAGCCGAGGCTCACCCCGATCTGCAGCCCCCACCAGTACCAGGAGGCGAACCGGGCGCCGGCCAGCACCGCGAGCGCCACGGCCACGACGACCGCGTAGGCCACGATGCCGATGAAGGGGTTGGGGAAGCCGAAGGCCTCCGCCTGGGGGGTGCGCATGACGGTGCCGCAGGACAGCCACGAGTTGATGTCGCAGCTGGTGCGGTGTCCGGCGTCGAGGAACAGCTGGAGCCGCTCGTACACCAGCGTGGCGGCCCCGTAGAAGCCCAGGAGGGCGGTCACGAGGGCCACGAGGCCCCAGCGCCGGTCGGCGCGGGCGTCCTGGCCGGGGGGCACCGCGGGGGAGCGGTCGAGCGTGGGCGGGGTGGAGGTCACACGCCGATCCTAGGCGATGCCCCTCGGCGCCTCCTGGGACCCGCACGGGCGGGCTGCGGGAGGGTTGCGGGCCGTGACGGGTCCAATCCGGCCCGGACCGGGACGTCTGTGAGATACTGGCCACGGTCGAGCCCGCCCGTACGCGGGATCTCGGCCCAGTCGGACTTCGACCCCAGGTCGGCAGGACCCGCGGCTCTCATCGGATTGAGCGCGTCCGCCGCCGGCTCAAGACCGTTGCCCTCGGGTGCAGCGGCTCGAAGCCCCGGACTGGCTCGCTGCCGTCCCCGCCCGTTCGCGAGGTGTGCGGGACGCGACGGGTACGCACAGGACTTCTGGCCGCCGCGTGGACCCCCACCGGCGATACGCCGACCAAGCCGCTGCGGGGACCGGGTACGGACGGCGTACCGCGGCAGGAGCACAGCCGTATATGGATGCCGAACAGGTGAACCAGGCCGGGGCGCAGGACGCCCTGGACGCTGGTCAGCAGAACACATCGGACGACGCACGCCGGGACCTCCCGGTGGCGGAGGGAACGGTGCAGGACACCGCCCCGGAGACCCCGGCCGAGGCGCCGGGCGAGGTCCACGACGAGTCGTCGGTGCCCGGCCGGCCGGCGCCGGGCACCGCTCCGGAGGCCTCCGCCGAGGCCTCGGGCGAGGTCCTCGACGTCGCCCCGGCGCCCGCACCGGACGGGGCGCCCCCGGCCC
>NZ_JBHVDI010000292.1:0-1379 GCF_042802875.1 Kocuria sp. NPDC057446
GGCCGGGACCCCGGCCGGGACCCCGGCCGGCGATTCCCCCGGCACCGCGCACTATGCGGGCCCGGACAGTGCCGAGTAGGCTGGGGCCGACCGAACAGATCAGCATGCTGTCCATCCGACCCGGAGGGGCGGTTCTGAGAAGGAGGATCGATGAAGGCTCTGACCTGGCAGGGAAAGCGCTCCGTGAGCGTCGAGGAGGTCCCGGATCCGCAGATCCAGGAGCCCACGGACGCGATCGTGCGGATCACCTCGAGCGGGATCTGCGGGTCCGACCTGCACCTGTACGAGGTGCTGGGCCCGTTCATGGACAAGGGCGACATCATCGGCCACGAGCCGATGGGCATCGTCGAGGAGGTCGGCCAGGCCGTCACCCACATCAAGGCCGGGGACCGCGTGGTCATCCCGTTCAACGTCTCCTGCGGCCGTTGCTTCATGTGCAGCCAGGGCCTGCAGTCCCAGTGCGAGACCACCCAGGTCCGCGAGTACAACAGCGGGGCGGCGTTCCTCGGCTACTCGCGGCTCTACGGCTCCGTGCCGGGCGGGCAGGCCGAGTACCTGCGGGTGCCGCACGCGGACTACGGGCCGATCAAGGTCCCCGAGACCGGTGAGGACGAGCGGTACCTGTACCTCTCCGACGTGGTGCCCACCGCCTGGCAGGCCGTGAAGTACGCCGCTCCCCCCGAGGGCGGCTCCCTGGCCGTGCTGGGCCTGGGCCCGATCGGCCAGATGTCCGCCCGGATCGGCCGGCACCTGGGCTACCGCGTGCTCGCGGTGGACCCGGTCGCCGAGCGCCGGGCCATGGCCGAGCGCCACGGCATCGAGACGCTGGACTCCGCGGGCGACGTGGCCGAGCGGCTCAAGGACCTCACGGACGGGCGCGGCCCGGACTCCGTGGTGGACGCGGTCGGTATGGAGGCCCACGGCTCCCACGTGGCCGGCATCGCCCACGCGGCGGTGGGCCTGCTGCCCTCCCCGCTGGGCCGCAAGGCCATGGAGACCGCCGGGGTGGACAAGCTCGACGCGCTGTACACCGCCATCGACGCCGTCCGGCGCGGCGGCACGATCTCGCTCAGCGGCGTGTACGGCGGGATGAAGGATCCCATGCCGATGCTCACGCTGTTCGACAAGCAGATCCAGCTGCGCATGGGCCAGTGCAATGTGAAGTCCTGGATCGACGAGCTGCTGCCGCTCGTGGACGACCCCTCGGACCCGCTGGGCGTCCTGGACCTGGCGACCCACCAGGTGCCGCTGTCGCAGGCCCCGGAGATGTACGAGAAGTTCCAGAAGAAGGAGGACGGCTGCATCAAGGTGGTGCTCAAGCCGTAGTCCCGGCCACCGCGGGACGTGCACCGGCCCCCGTCCCTCGCGAGGGACGGGGG
>NZ_JBHVDI010000293.1:0-1359 GCF_042802875.1 Kocuria sp. NPDC057446
CGTCCGCCCCTCCCCCGCCGGGGAGGGGCGGACGAGCCGCTGTCCTGGCACCCTGCCGACCCTTCCGACCCGTGGGACACCCGTGAACAACGACGACACCGAACCGATGCTGCGCCGGACGATGACGAGCCGGCGGGTGGTGAGCCTGCGGGAGCGTCTGCTCCGGGCCGGCGTCACCGTGGCCTATCTCGCGCCGCAGGACGTCAACAACCCCTCCTACTTCGACGACCACGTCGACGCCGCCGTGCGCGCCTTCCAGCAGGAGCGCGGGCTCATCGTCGACGGCCTGGTGGGGCCGGAGACCGACCGCTGCCTCAACGAGGCGCAGTACGCCCTCGGCGACCGCCCGCTCTATGCCGACGAGAACCGTCCGCTGCGGGGCGACGACGTCACCATGCTGCAGCACAACCTCTCCCGGTTGGGTTTCTACTACGGCCACCTCAACGGGGTGTTCGGCAGCAGCACCCACCACGCGGTCACGGAGCTCCAGCAGAGCCTGGGTCTCGACGCCACCGGGGTGGTGGACCGCGAGACCATCGCCGCCCTCGCCCGGATCAACAAGAACATCACGTCCTCCAAGGCCTTCTCGCTGCGCGAGTACCACCGCCTGGAGCGCGCCACCTCCGCCCTGCGCGGCCGGTCCGTGGTGCTCGTGCCGTCCGGCGCCGCCGGCCAGCAGCCGCCCGCGGCGGCCGCACCGGACTTCCGGGACCGCGCCGACGAGGTGACCCGCGACGTCGCCCTCCGCGCCTTCGAGCTGCTGCACGAGATCGGCGCGGATCCCGTGGTCGTCTCCCCCGGCGCCTCGCTCCAGGACCGCCTCGGCCGGCCCGTGCAGACCGCGGCCTCCGCCCAGGAGGTCGTCGCCGACGGCCGGACGGACACCGTGGTGGTCACCCTGCACTGCGACTGGAACTCCTCCCCCGCCGCAGGAGGAATGGCCGCGTACTACTGGGGCGAGCAGGACCGCTCCGAGATCTACTCCCCCATCGGTGAACGGGCCGCGGTGCTCGTGCTCAAGGAGATGGTCGCCCGCACCGGTGCGCTGGACCTCGGCACCCACGCCCGGCAGTGGGACCTGCTGCGCGCCCACGACGCACCGACCATCTGGCTCGACCTCGGCTACCTCTCCAGCCCGGTGGACCGGGCCGCCCTGGCCGACGCCGAGCACCGGAACCACCTGGCGGAGGCGGTCGTCTTCGGGCTCCAGCGGATGTTCCTGCTCGCCGAGGACGACGTCCCGACAGGAACCATGAGCGTCGACGACGTCGCGGAGTACAACGGCCGCTGAAGCCGGTCTCTGCCGTCAGGGGATCTCGAGTCGACGACGCCCCGATGTTCCACGTGGAACATCGGGGC
>NZ_JBHVDI010000294.1:0-1349 GCF_042802875.1 Kocuria sp. NPDC057446
GCTCGCACGAGCGGGCCCCGTCGCGCGCCGGCCGGGGCCGGGCGATCGGCTCAGCGGCGGAACGCGGGGTGGTGCCTCCACTTGGCGTCCCCGCCCGGCTGCGAGCGGACCAGGGTCTCCTGGAGGGCGTCGTAGGCCGGCTTGCGCTCGTAGTCGCCCTCCATGGTCAGCGCGTCCCCGTAGCCGGGGAAGGTGTTCGGCACCCAGGAGTGCTCGTCGAGCACGCCCCACACGGTGAAGGAGTTGCAGTCCTCCACGGCCAGGCACGCCTCGAGGGCCATGCGGTACCAGTCGGCCTGCTTCTGGCGCAGCTCGTCGGTCATCCGGTCGTTCCCGTCGACCGGTCCGCGGACGTCGATCTCGGTGACGGCGGTCTGCAGCCCCAGGTCGTCGAAGCGCTGGAGGTTCTGCTGCATGCGCCCGTCGAAGCCGTACTGGAGGCCGAGGTGGGTCTGCATCCCGAAGCCGTGCACCGGCACGCCCTGCGCGAGCAGGTCCTGGATCAGCGCGTAGTAGGCGTCGGACTTCGCGTTGATGCCCTCCACGTTGTAGTCGTTGAAGAACAGCTGGGCGTTCGGGTCGGCGTCGTGGGCCCAGCGGAAGATGTCGGCGATGATCTCCGGGCCCAGCTCCCGCAGCCAGATGTTGTCCTGCAGGCGGAGGTTGCCGCGGTCGTCGAAGATCTCGTTGGCGACCTCCCACTGCTGGATGCGGCCCTCGTAGTGACCGACCACCGTGTAGATGTGGTCCTTCAGGATGGCGCGCAGCTCCTCCGGGGTGTGGTTCCCGTTCTCGAGCCAGTCGGGGTTCTGGCTGTGCCAGAACAGGGTGTGGCCGCGCACGACCTGCCCGTTGGCCTCGGCGAAGTCGACGATGTCGTCGGCGGGGCCGAAGTCGTACACGCCCTCCTCGGGGTGGATGAACTCCCACTTCATCTGGTTCTCGGGGGTCAGGGAGCTGAACTCCCGCGCCAGGACGGAGCGGTACTCGGGGTCGGAGGGGAAGGGCTCCGGGTAGTCGGCACTGGTGTGGTGGCCTCCGCCGGCCACGGCGCTGCCGATGTGGAAGCCCTTGGGCGTGTTCCAGCGCAGGGTGTCCTGCTTGGCCAGGCCGGGGGGCCGGGTCTCGGGGGCGGCGCTCGCGGCCTGGGGGACCGCGGTGAGGCACAGGGCGGCGACGGCGGTGGCCGCGCCGGCACGGAGGAGGGGGGCTCGTCTGCTCATCTCGGGGGGTTCCTTCGTTCGGGAGGGAATGGGGATGGGGTCGGAGGGGCGGGGATGGACGGGGCGCGGGGGGCGGCCGGGGCCCCCCCCCCCCGGGCGGGGGGCGCCGGCGCGCCCCCGCCGGGG
>NZ_JBHVDI010000295.1:0-1305 GCF_042802875.1 Kocuria sp. NPDC057446
CCCTGCCGCGTGGACGGCTCACTGGGAATGGCCGCCCGCTGCCCGCCGATGACTCGACCGCTGATTGAGAATTGCGAGATTGATCGCTGGGTGCGGACGTGCCGGCGCGGTCATCGACAGGGCCTCCACAAGAGACCGGGCGGAAGGATGAGGACGATGGCGACCGTGTGGGCAGGAATCGATGCGGGGAAAAGAACACATCACTGCGTGGTGATCGACCTGGCCGGAACGGTTCTTCACTCCCACCGGGTGGACAACGGGACTGCCCCGAATTTTGACCTGCCCCATGGCTGGGTTACCCCTGTGGGTGTGAAGATCGGTGTATCTCGTCGAGAGGCTCCAACCATGCCGCGACCCTTCCCTGCGGAGTTCCGTCTCCGCGCCGTCGCACTCGTGCGTGCCGGCAAGACCATCACCGCCACCGCCGCCGAACTGGGCATCAGCACCGGTGCGTTGCACAACTGGGTCCGCCAGGACCAGATCGACCGCGGCGAACGGCCCGGGCCCACCACCCACGAGTCAGCGGAGCTGGCGAAGGCGAAGAAGCGGATTCGCCAGCTCGAGGCTGAGGTCGAGATCCTCAAACGCGCCGCGAAGCTGCTCGGGGAGACCGTCCGGACCCAAAAGGGCTCATCCGGTGATCGACCAGCTCGTCGACGCCGGGCACCCCGTCAAGGTCTGCTGCCGTCTGCTCGGGGTGAGCAGCCCCGGCTACTACCAGTACAAGAACCGGCCGCTGTCCCCGACAGCGATGCGTCGGCAGTGGCTCACGGGGCTGATCCGGGAGGTGCACACCGCCTCCCGCGGCACCTACGGCTCCCGCCGGGTCCACGCCGAGCTCACCCGCGGCATGGACGTCGTCGTCAGCGAGAACCTGGTGGCCGTGCTGATGAGTCTCGCCGGGATCGCCGGGTTACCGGGCCCGGCCAAGGTGAAGAAGCTCAAGGGTGTGGCCACCGCCGATGACCTCGTGCACCGGAAGTTCCACCGGCTCGCGCCCAACGAGCTGTGGGTCACCGACATCACCGAACACCCCACGCCTTGGATTCCAGTGGTCGTCGCAACACCCTGACCAATGGGGAGTTACGGCGATGGGTGCTTCGTCACCGCGGATGTCGTGTTCTCGCAGCGTCCCGCTGAAGCCGCGGACCGCGCTGTTCCCGGCCACTGGGAATCTCAATGCTGTTGTCAATCAGCCAGGAGCGCTGGGGCCGGGGCCGGTTCTCGGTATGGACTGTGGTCGCGGAGCATGGCCCAGATGACGTTGAGGCGGCGATGGGCGAGGGCAATGAGCGCTTGTTTGTG
>NZ_JBHVDI010000296.1:0-1296 GCF_042802875.1 Kocuria sp. NPDC057446
CGTCCGCAGGACGCGCGCGGGGGTCCACCCCGTTCGAGGAAGAGACAGATCATGACTCTGGAGAAGAGCGAGAGCATCGACAAGGTGCAGCTGCTCCACCACCAGGCCCAGGCCATCAACTGGAACCGGATCGAGGACCCGAAGGACGACGAGGTCTGGGACCGGCTGACCGCGAACTTCTGGCTGCCCGAGAAGGTGCCGATCTCCAACGACGTCCCCTCCTGGAAGACGCTCACCGCGGAGGAGCAGCAGCTCACCATGCGGGTCTTCACCGGTCTGACGCTGCTGGACACCATCCAGGGCACCGTGGGCGCCGTGTCCCTGATCCCGGACGCCGTCACCCTGCACGAGGAGGCGGTGTACACCAACATCGCGTTCATGGAGTCCGTGCACGCGAAGTCCTACTCCTCCATCTTCTCGACGCTGTCCTCCATGAAGGAGATCGACGACGTCTTCCGCTGGTCCCGGGAGAACCCGTACCTGCAGAAGAAGGCCGACATCATCATCAAGTACTACAAGGGCGACGACCCGCTGAAGAAGAAGGTGGCCTCGACCCTGCTCGAGTCCTTCCTCTTCTACTCCGGGTTCTACCTGCCCATGTACTGGTCCTCCCGGGCCAAGCTGACGAACACGGCCGACCTGGTGCGCCTGATCATCCGTGACGAGGCCGTGCACGGCTACTACATCGGCTACAAGTTCCAGCGGGCCATGGCCCTGGAGTCCCAGGAGCGCCAGGACGAGCTGAAGCTCTACACCTACGAGCTGCTCGAGGAGCTCTACGAGAACGAGGTGCGCTACACCGAGTCGCTCTACGACGGTGTCGGGTGGACCGAGGACGTCAAGAAGTTCCTGCACTACAACGCCAACAAGGCCCTGAACAACCTGGGCTTCGAGGCGCTGTTCCCGAAGGAGATGACCGACGTCTCGGCGGCCATTCTCTCCGCGCTCTCCCCGAACGCCGACGAGAACCACGACTTCTTCTCCGGCTCGGGCTCCTCCTACGTGATCGGCAAGGCCGTGAACACGGAGGACGAGGACTGGGACTTCTGATCCCGTGTGAGACGCCGAGCTAGTTGGCCGAAACGGCCATATTCGGCCAGAACGGCAGACTGAGTTGGCCGATGGCGGCACAGTTGGCGGAGGCGTCTCCCAGGTTTCAGGGAGGTGCGGTGAGTGATTTTTCTGGAACTGGGCGATTGCCGTGTCGCATAAGGAACGGGTGGCCCTGTTGTAACAGGGCCACCCGCGGCGGGGCAGCGGACACGATCCCGGGCCCGGCTCCAGACAGTACTATCC
>NZ_JBHVDI010000297.1:0-1270 GCF_042802875.1 Kocuria sp. NPDC057446
GGCTGATCGCCGCAGGCGGTGTGGGGCCGATGGTCCCTCTGTATTGTCAAGCGGCCAGTGCCACTGGTTCGGGGATCTGGAGCGGGGGCTCGGCGCAGTCGTTGATCATGGCGCGCCAGACGGTGCGCGCCAGCTGGCGTTTCAGGCAGCGGAGAGCTTCTCTCGGTGTTTTCCCCTCATCGCGTTTCTTGGCGTAATAGGCGTATCCGGCGCTGGAGCGGGTGCGGATCTGGATGATCGCCACGGAGTGGATGGCGGAGTTCAGGTCTCGGTTGCCGTAGCGGGAGAGACGGTGCCGGCTGTGGTCGGCACTGGCGATCTGGATCGGTGCGGTGCCGCTGTAGTTGGCGAAGGCCGCCGCGGTAGGGAAACGGCGCGGATCCCCGGTGTCGGCCAGGATGCGGGCGGCCAGCACGGGCCCGATGCCCACGATCTCGGTCAGTGTTGTGGGGTGCTCGGTGAGCAGGTCCCGGATCTGCTCGGTGTTCGCCGCCATGAGCCGATCGTGGTGGCGGACTTCGGCAATGAGGTCGCGAGCCACCTCTCGGCGGACGCGGTCGGCCGTGCTGGTCGGGCGCACCCGGCGCAGCAGTTGCGCGGCCCGGGTGGCGGTCAAGGATCGGGGCGCACCGCCAGCGATCAGCTCGCGCAGCAGGGCGTGCAACTGATTCAGTAAGCGGGTCCTGTGCTGGCTGAGACTTTGACGGCGTTCGGCGAGTAGGGCCAACGCATCGGTATGGCCTTCCGGGAACACCCGGCGGCTGTCGCCGTGGACGGCTGCGGAGCCGGCGGCGGCTGCGGCATCGATGCGGTCGTTCTTCCGCCGACCGCCGCGTGAAAGGCTCCGGTACCGGGCGGTTGCGGTGGGCGGGACGTCGAGGACCTCTTCGCCGTGGGACAGTAGCCACTGGGCCAGGTGGTGGCCCAACCCCTCGGCGTTTTCGATGGCCCACTGCCGTGGCGCCCAGGCCCCGGCCCAGGCCAATAGGCGTTGATAGTCCTTCAGGGACGCGGTGATGCGCAGGGTGCCCAGTTCGGTGCTGGTGGCGGTCTCGAGGACCGTGGCTGTGTGCGTGGTCTTGTGCGGGTCGACTCCGATGATGATCATCTGAGGGTCCTTCTCGTCGTGCGCGGGTGGGGTCACCGCGGTCGACATGCCGACTTCCAGACCTGCTGTGGGCTGGTGTGGTCATCCCTCTGTTGAGTCAGGCCGCAGCGGAGGCCAGGACGGTGACCAGACCATCGACGAGTCAGCCCTGCGAGGGGCGAC
>NZ_JBHVDI010000298.1:0-1207 GCF_042802875.1 Kocuria sp. NPDC057446
CTCCTCGCACCGGTGCCGTGGGACGACAGCGCTCAGGGACGCGTGGGCCCGGGGACGGCGGCGTGCTGGTCGGCACCCCAGGAGGCGAGGAGCCGGAGCCGCTCGGCCGAGGGCGAGCCGGGCTCGGCGGTGCAGATCAGGAGGACGTGCCCGGGTTCGGCGGTGACGGCCAGCTCCTCGTAGGCCAGCGTCAGGTCCCGCATCGCCAGGTCGAGCAGATGGGCCCGTTCGGTCTCGTCCAGGCGCAGGGCGGCGGCGACCGCCTCCAGCACCGAGGAGGAGGCGCCGGCGATCGCCCCGCGCTCGAGCTCGGCGTCGTGCTCCACGCTCACCCCGGCCAGGGCCGCGACCTCGGAGCGGCGCGGCCCGGGCACCCGGCGGTTGCCCCCGGCCGGCTGGGCGGACGGGTACCGCGGTGGCGTCAGGACGCCGGCGGGCAGGGACCCGTGCTGGTGCGGGCGACGAGCCGGGTGGGGAGCACGACGTGCTCGCCGGTCACGGGGGCGCCCTCCGCGGTGGCCTCCAGGCGGCGCAGCGCCAGGTCCACGGCGGTGCGCGCGAGCAGGTCGGGGTCCTGGGCCAGGGTGGTGAGGTCGAGGTAGGGCAGGGACGCCTGGTCGGAGTCGTCGAAGCCGAGCACGGAGAGCTCCCCGGGCACCGAGCGGCCCAGCAGGCGGGCCTGGCCGATCACTCCGGCGGCGCAGCGGTCGTTGAAGGCGATGACGGCGGTGGGGGCGGGGTCGAGGGCCAGGACCCGGGTGAGCGCCGCGGCGCCGCCGGCCTCCGAGGCGGCGCCGGGCACGAGCTGCACCCCGGCGTGCAGGCCTGCCGACGCCATGGCCGCGAGATAGCCGGCCCGGCGCCGGGCTCCGCCGGCCTCGCGGTCGGCGTCGACGTAGGCGATCCGCCGGTGCCCGAGGCCGAGGAGGTGCTCCACGGCCAGGACGGCGCCGCGGTGGTCGTCGGCGGCCACGCTGTCGAGGGACTCGGCGTCGCAGGCCCGCGTGGCGGAGACCACCGGCAGCGTCGCACTGATCTGTTCGAGGCGGTTCTGGGGCAGGGCGCTGCCCAGCAGGACCAGGGCCTCGCACCGGTCGCGCAGCAGGGCCTCGACGGCGTCCTCCTCGGGTCGGGAGCCGGTGACCGCGGAGAGGACCACGTCATAGCCGTGGCCCCGGGCGGCGCGGTGGAGCCCGTCCAGGATCTC
>NZ_JBHVDI010000299.1:0-1203 GCF_042802875.1 Kocuria sp. NPDC057446
AGACCTCGGCGGTGCGCGCCGAGCCGCCGTGGCGGGCCCCGTCGATGTAGTGCTCGATGACCTCCCCCGCACCCCGCCGGTCCTGGCCGCCCCTCTCGGCGGCCTGCCGCGCGCGGGCCTCGGCGTCCTGCTTGGTGTTCTGCATGGTGTCCTCCTCGGTGATGGTGGTCGCGGCGCCGGTCAGGCCCGGTCCGGGTCCCAGCCCGCGATCTTCCCGTCCGGCGCGGCGTACTTGGTGATGAGGGAGCAGTCCTTGTCCCCGAGCCCCTCGCCGATGAGCTCCTGCAGCTTCCCGGCCACGAGCTCCGCGGCCGGCAGCCGTACGCCGGTCTGCTCGCCGGCCATGAGTGCCAGGCCGGCGTCCTTGGCGGCCAGGGCGGCGCTGAAGGTGGCCTCGAAGTTCTTGTTGGCCGCCGCGGAGTCCACGATCCCCGGCACGGGGTACCAGGTCTGCAGGGCCCAGGAGTTGCCGGAGGACACCGAGGCGATGTCCCAGAACACCTGGGGGTCCAGGCCCAGCCGGTCGGCGAGCACGGAGCCCTCGGCGCAGGCCTCGAGGCAGATGAACAGCATCATGTTGTTGACGATCTTGGCGGCCTGGCCCGTGCCGGCGTGGCCCGTGGCCACGATCTTGCGGGCCATCGGCTCGATGAACGTCCGGGCCTGCTCGACGACGTCGGGCTTCCCGCCGACCATGAACGTCAGGGTGGCCGCCGCCGCCCCGCTGATCCCGCCGGAGACCGGCGCGTCCACGAAGCGGAAGCCGGCCTCCTCGGCGGCCCGGTGCAGCTCCTCCGCGGTCTCCACGTCGATCGTGGAGCTGTCGATGAGCAGCGCGTCCTTCGGGGCGAGGGCGATCACACCGCTGTCGCCGAGGTAGACGGCCCGGGCGTGCTCGCCCTTGGGCAGCATCGTGAACACGACCTCGGCGCCCTGCAGGGCCTCCTCCAGCGTGTCGAAGGTCTGCACCCCCCGGTCGCGGGCGGCGGCCATGGCCTCGGCGCTGACGTCGTGGCCGCGGACGTCGTGGCCGGCCTTCGCGAGGTTGGCGGACATCGGGTTGCCCATGTGGCCGAGGCCGATCCAGGTGATGGTGGTCATCGGGGAGTCCCTTCTGCAAGGTGTCGGACGGTGCGGTGGCGCACCGCACGCTGTGGGGATGCGGGGGTGGAGCGCAGCGCGCCCAGCGGCGGACCGGGGAGC
>NZ_JBHVDI010000300.1:0-1188 GCF_042802875.1 Kocuria sp. NPDC057446
CCCCCGGACCTCGTGGTCCGGGGGGCGTCGTCCGTGGTGACCCCAGCGGGATTCGAACCCGCGTTACCGCCGTGAGAGGGCGGCGTACTAGGCCGCTATACGATGGGGCCCTGCCGATCCGGTCCGCGGTTGCCCGCGACCGGCCTCGTACACTGTACCAGCTCCCGGACCTGTCCCGGACACCGCCCGGTGGAACACCCCCGGACAGCAGAGCACCCCCGGACCGTGTGGTCCGGGGGTGCTCTGCGCTGGTGACCCCAGCGGGATTCGAACCCGCGTTACCGCCGTGAGAGGGCGGCGTACTAGGCCGCTATACGATGGGGCCGTACTGTTCCGATGGAGCAGCGCTGGGATACCAGGACTCGAACCTAGAATGACGGTACCAGAAACCGTAGTGTTGCCAATTACACCATATCCCACTGTCGTCCCGGCCCGGGGTTTCCCCGCGACGACCGGCGCAACGCAAAAGAACTATACCGGCCTTCCGGCGCGGCGGCAAATCGGAGTCAGCTGCAGTAGCGGTCCTCGAGCTCGCGGTCGATCCCCCGGCGGCGGGCGATCCCTGCCAGCGCCCGGACGACCGGCCCGAGCCAGCGGTAGACCCCCGGCAGGTTGATGTCCGTCCACTGGATGAGCAGCGCGGTGCGCAGCAGGCTCCGCGGGCGGCCGTCCCGGCGGGCGCGCCCGTCCCGGGCGAGCCCGTACAGGACCACCAGGCCCTTCTCGAAGCCCTCGTGGGCGGGCCTCAGCTCGACCACGAACCGGGCCGGCGACCCGCCCGGGTTCTTCCAGCGGAACAGGTGCTCCTCGGGCACCTCGACCTCTCCCCCGACGCCGAGGTCCCGCACCACGTGGCCGACCTGGACGCGCAGGACGCCCTCCAGGACGCGCAGGCGCATCCCGAACCGGCGGTGGTAGTGGGCGAGCACCTCTCCACCGGGCTCCACCTCCACGTGCAGGAGGGCGTGCTCGCCCCCCGTCTCGTCGCCGGTCCGCAGCCAGGTGACGGCGTCCCGCTGCACCGGGTTGTGGTGCTGCGGGCGTCCCGCGCGCAGTGCCTCGAGCTGGTCGTCGGTCCGGTCCATGGTGATCGCCCCCGTGATCCAGGCTACGCCGGGCAGCGCCGGTGCGCGCAGATGACGTTCACGACGACGGCGGTCCGGCCGACCCCGGTGGGGTGGCCGGACC
>NZ_JBHVDI010000301.1:0-1167 GCF_042802875.1 Kocuria sp. NPDC057446
GAAGGCGTCGCGGAAGCGTCCCAGGGCGACGTCGGGGTCGCCGGCGGCGAAGGCCTCCATGGCGACCACTCCGTCGTATCCCATCTCGGTCAGGGCCGCGGCGATGCGCGGGTAGTGGATCTCCCCGGTGCCGGGCTCGCAGCGCCCGGGCACGTCGGCAACCTGGATCTCCCCGATATACGGAAGGGCCCGGGCGCACAGCTCCACCAGGTTCCCCTCCCCGATCTGGGCGTGGTACAGGTCCAGGTTCAGCCGCAGGTGCGGGCTGTCCACCGCCGCGACCAGGGCCAGGGTGTCCTGGGCCCGTCCGAAGGGCACCCCGGGGTGGTCGAGGGCGGTGTTGAGGTTCTCCAGGGTGAAGACCCGCCCGTGGCGCTCCCCCAGGACGGCGAGGCGCTCCAGGGTGCGGGCCGCGGCCAGCCAGTCCGCCCCGGTCACGACCTCGTGGGCGACCACGGGCAGGCCCTTGTCATCCAGGCCGGTGCCGTGGACGTTGAGCCGCGGGCAGTCGAGGACCGCCGCCGCCGCCAGGGAGTCCTCGGCGGTGCGCAGCAGCGCGGCGGCCCCGTCCGGGTCGACCAGGGCCCCGCGCACGTAGCCGGTCATCGACCCGAACCGGGCCCCGGTGGCGGCCAGGGCGGGCAGGTCCTTGGTGGTCCAGTCCCAGATCTCGACCTCGAACCCGGCCTCGTGCAGCCGGCGCACCCGCTGGGTGAACGGCAGGTCGCCATAGAGCATCTCCGCGTTGGCGGCCAGGGTGAACCCGCTCACCGGGTGGCCTCCGCGACCGAGAGCTCGACCGGGGCACCGGTGCGGCAGGACTCGACGCAGCCCAGCGCGATCCGCAGCGCGTCCTCGGCGGCCCCGACCCCCGGCCCGTCGACGGGCCGCCCCAGGGCGGTGTCGACGAAGGCCTGCAGCTCTCCGGTGTAGGCCCCGCGCATGGACTGGGTGTCGGCGCGCACCGTGTCGATGCCGATGCCCTCGGGCCCGTAGTAGCGCAGGCTCGAGGCCGCCAGATCCCCGGCGGTGACCATCCCGGCGGAGCCGAAGGCCTCCGCCCGGGTGTCGTAGCCGTAGGCGGCGGCGAAGCTGGCCTCGGCGGTGGCGATCGCCCCGTTGTCGTAGCGGATCGTGACCACGGCGGTGTCCAGCAGCCCGGCGTCC
>NZ_JBHVDI010000302.1:0-1144 GCF_042802875.1 Kocuria sp. NPDC057446
GCCACGCCCGCGAACGCGTGGCAGGGACGGGGCCGACGCAGCTCTCACCACCGTTCCGGACCGACCAGGTCCATGCGCCCCCCGTGGGCGGAAGGAGACACATCATGACCACCACCCTGCGCGTAGCCGTCGTCGGAGCAGGCCGCATGGGCGCCGACCACATCGAGCGCATCCACCGCCGGATCAACGGCGCCGAGATCGCCGCCGTCGTCGACATCGACCGGGCCCGGGCCGAGGCCGCCGTCGCCCACATCCCGGGCGCGGTCGCCCACACGGACTTCCAGGAGGTGCTCGACCGGGACGACATCGACGCCGCCCTGGTCGCCACCCCGGGCTTCCTGCACGAACAGGTGCTGCTGTCCGCGATCGAGCACGGCCTGCCCACCCTGTGCGAGAAGCCGCTGACCCCGGACGCGGAGTCCTCCTGGCGCGTGGTCGAGGCGGAGGTCGCCGCCGGCCGGCAGCTGATCCAGGTCGGCTTCATGCGCCGCTTCGACGCGGGCTACCTCGCCCTGCGCCGGATGATCGAGGAGAAGGCCTACGGCGAGCTGCTGACCCTGCACCACCAGCACCGCAACCCCACCACCCCGCCCGGCTTCACCAACGAGATGATCATCCACGACACCGTGGTGCACGAGTTCGACGCCGTGCGCTTCTTCACCGGCGAGGAGATCACCTCGGTCCAGGTCCGGATCGGGCGCTCCACCCGCAACGCCCCGGAGGGCCAGCGGGATCCCCAGCTGGTGCTCATGGAGACCGAGTCCGGGGTCCTCGCGCAGGTGGAGGCCTACGTCAACGCGCAGTTCGGCTACCAGGTCGCCACCCAGGCGTCCTTCGAGACCGGCGTGGTGGGCATCGGCGGCGACACCGAGCCCTACGTCCGCACGGCCGGCACGTGGGGCGGCAGCGTCCCCCCGGGCTTCGAGGAGCGCTTCGTCGAGGCCTACGACCGCGAGATCCAGGCCTGGGCCGACGCCGCTGCGCGCGGGCAGATCGGTGGACCGTCCGCCTGGGACGGCTACGCCACCGCCGCCTGCTGCGAGGCCGGTGTCCAGGCGCAGGCGAGCGGGGAGATCGTGCCCGTGCGGATGCAGCCGAAGCCGGAGCTCTACGGCGCGGCGCAGGTGCCTGCCCGCGCCTGAGC
>NZ_JBHVDI010000303.1:0-1092 GCF_042802875.1 Kocuria sp. NPDC057446
CCGCTGAGCGGGGCCGCGGGGGGGCGGGCGGGGACCTGGGGGCGGACGAGTGCTTGGGGAGGGAGGTGGGGCCGTCCCGGAGGGGGACGGGGCCTCGGGCGGCCCGCCGGTGCGGCGGGCGCGGTCCGCGGGGGACCGGGATCAGATCTTGGCGACCAGCTTGGCCAGACCGGACTTCTTGTTGGCCGCGTTGTTCTTGTGCAGGACGCCCTTGCTGACGGCCTTGTCGAGCTTGCGGGAGACGACGCGCAGGGCGTCCTGGGCGGTCTCCTTGTCGGAGGCGCCGACGGCCTCGTCGACGCGGCGGACCAGCGTCTTCAGCTCGGACTTGTACGCGTTGTTGCGCAGGCGCGACTTCTCGTTGGTGAGGTTGCGCTTCTTCTGGGACTTGATGTTGGCCACGTATAACTCCTTGGCGGTGGGTGCGGAATTCGGTCAGTGAGGGCAAACAGGACCGTCATGTGACTGAGTGGGAGTGGGGACGCCCGTGTGGCGACCGCCCTGCAGTGCCCGACGACCAGCGCGGACACACAGCAGAAAAGTCTAGCAGACCGCGCCCCGCCGCCGGACGGGCCCGACACGGGCCGTCCGGGGCCGCCCGCTCAGCCGCGCAGGCGATGGAGCCGCCCGGCCACCCGGTCGAAGAGGGGCTCGGGCAGCACGGCGCCCTCCCGCCGGACGTCCGCGGGCAGCACCTGGACCACGCGGTCGAGCTTGACCTCGGACGGCCGGCCCCGCGGGTCCCACGGCCCCGTCCCCACGTCCACGTAGTCCGGGTCCTGCGCCGGCCCATTGCCGCGGTCCCGGGAGGTGAGCATCAGGCACAGCAGGTGGTCCCCCGCCCGGTCCACGACCAGCACGGGACGGTCCTTGCCGCGGGAGTGGTCCTCCTCGAAGGGCACCCAGGTCCACACGATCTCGCCGGGATCGGCCTCGCCGTCGGACAGCGGGCGGTAGACGGGGCGGACCGGACCCGTCCAGTCCCCGGGGTAGGGCCGGGAGAGCCCCGCGGGGCGGTCGGCGCGCGCCCGGACCGGCGCGGCGGGCCGGCGCCGCGCCGCGGGGGCGCCGGTGCGGCCGGCCGGCCGGGGG
>NZ_JBHVDI010000304.1:0-1050 GCF_042802875.1 Kocuria sp. NPDC057446
GTCCCTCGGCGGCCCGGGCTCCCGCCGGCCCGGGGGCCCGGGGAGTCCCGCCGGACGGATCGCCGGACCCGCAGCCGGGGGTTCCGCCGAGCGGCTCGCGGCGGGCCCGCGTGCGCTCGGCCCGCTCCCCCAGCGCGGCGTCCCCGGGGAAGCGGACCTCCTCGAGCACGAGGGCGTGCGGCGGCGCGAGCAGCGCCTTGGCGTCCCGGACCCGCTCCGCGAGCCGGCGGCCGAGCCAGTCCGGGTCCTCCCGGCCCGCGCCCACGCGGGCGGCGGCGCCCACGACGGAGCGGACCATGTGGTGGCAGAAGGCGTCCGCCTCGATGCCCAGCACCACCAGGCCGTCCCGGTCCCGCTCGACGGAGACCTCCAGGACCTCCCGCACCGTGGTGGCGCCCTCCCGGGGGCGGCAGAAGGACAGGAAGTCGTGCAGCCCCACCAGGTCCTGCACCGCCCGGGCCATCGCGGGGACGTCCAGCACGTCCTTCGACCACCACGTCGAGTGCCGGGTCAGCGGGTCCCGGCCCGCCGCGCCGTCGTCGATCCGGTAGCTGTAGCGGCGGGAGACCGCGGAGAAGCGGGCGTCGAAGCCGGCCGGGGCGGCACCGGCACGGCGCACGACCACCGCGCCCGGGCACTCCGGCAGGCCCTGTTCGCGGCGGCCGCGGCCCAGGACGTGGGCCAGCGCGCCCGTGAGCCGGCGCTCGAGGGCACGCGCCGGGTCCTCCGCCCGGCCGCGGGCCAGCGCCGCCCACTCCTCCGGCGCCAGGTCCAGGTGCACCACCTGGCCGCGGGCGTGCACGCCGGTGTCCGTGCGACCGGCCACCGTGACGCGCACGTCGCGGCGGACCAGCACCGCGAGGGCGTCCTCGAGGGCCCCCTGCACCGTGGGCAGGCGGGGCTGGCGGGCCCACCCGGCGAACGGCGCGCCGTCGTAGGCCAGGTCGACCCGCACGCGCACGGGGGTCTCGGACGGGCTCATGCTCAGCTCCTGGGGGATGTCGGGAAGGGGGCGGGCACGACGACGCCGCCGGGGACCAGGTCCCCGGC